>JBDKIJ010000439.1:0-19524 GCA_039797155.1 Gemmatimonadota bacterium
GTCGTCTGGCAGGGGGTGTTCAACGGCGTCGGGTCCAACGTCAAGCCATCACCGACGGAATTCGGCAGGGTCACAGCCGTACTGTATCCGCCGATATCGTAGCTGCTGTTCGTACCGTTCACCCAATCGCCCTTGGAACCAAGCACCGTCGAGGAGCTACCGTCGACAAAACTGACTGACTGCAGCAGCAGGTCGGTCCCGATGCCCCAGAAGCCGAAGCTGTTGATACGCCCGTTGGTGCCTGCCTGCGACGCATTCCAGACCCCGATCTTGATATCGGTCGTGGTCGCACTCAGAACGTTCCAACCCATGCAGAGCCCGGTAGACCCGAGATCGCACGTCGTGAACAGCTGGGCCGACGCCGTGGCCGGCGTGGCCGCGGCGAGCAGGAAGGCGGGGAGATAAAGGGCGAGGCGCATCGGAGGGACCATTGGGTGGGCGAAACAGAACACGCGGATTACGTCGCCGTACTCATCAATTCCCATGCCAGTAACGAGAATACCCGGGGGAGCCCCGAGAAACCTACGCAACCTGTTGATTGGCAAGGTCTTCCGCAAAAGCGGCCGATCCGGATTCCCACCCAAAAACCGAGTCCTCTGTGGGATTGCCGCCACAACATGTGCGGCACGCCACCCACAGCCTCTCGGCCTCGATGTCCGCGATCAGCTGCCGCGCGGCTCCGCTACGCAGACCCGGTCGCGCCCGTTCTGCTTGGCCTTGTAGAGCGCCTTGTCGGCCCTGGCGATCCACTCCTCGACGTCTTCCATTGCGTCGAGCTGCGCGACCCCCACCGACACGCCGAGCGAAAACTCCATCGCCGGGTGCGGCGGCGCCATCTGGGAGAGCTGATCCTGCAATCGGCGCCCCAGCGTCTGCGCAATCTTCCAGTCGGTGTTGTGCAGGATTGCCGCGAATTCATCACCACCGATGCGGCACACCACATCACTCTGACGCAGGAACGTCTTCGCGAGCGTCTTGCCGAGGTTCTGCAAGGCCTGATCACCCGCCTGATGCCCGTACATGTCGTTGACGAGCTTCAGCTTGTCCATGTCGCACAAGAGCAGGACCACCGGCTGCCGACCGAGCGACGACATCTGGAGCGCGCGCGGCAACATCAGGTCGAACAGCTTGCGATTCCCCAGCCCCGTCAGCGGATCCGTCGTACTCTCGCGGCGCGCCTCTTCGAGCTGCTGCCCGAGGTTGTCGAGCTTGCTCGCCAGCGTGAAGTACTGCTCCTGCTGCTTCTCTCGGCGCGTCTGCATCGCGGACTCGATGGCATGCACGGCACCGAGCACTTCCTGCTTGATGCTCCCGGTCTGCATGCGCGTGAGCGCGTTCTTCGCACGCACCATCTGCTCTTCCGTCGCCGAGTCGGCCGCCTGCTCGACCTTGGCGGCGTTGTGCACCGTCTCGACGCACGCCCACAAGGCTTCGCGCAATTCGGCGATGGACGACTGCACATACGCCTGCTCCTCGCGACGCAATTCGCCAATCGCCTGCACCATCCCATTCCAGTCGCGATCCTGAATGCCGACGCCGGCGCTCTCCGCCCCGTCGGTCACCGGGGAGCCAAGCATGGCGTGCCGCTGCCACGCATTCAGCAAGCGGGCCATTTCGTCCGCTGATCGATTCGGCAAATCGAACGGATACCGCGCCAAATTCGCCAGCACGCCACCCAACGCGTCCAGCAGGAGCTCCAGCCCCTGCTCGGCCGACGCCGCGGACGTCGGCCGCGTCGTGGTCGACGCCAGCCCACCGCCAGCCGCCTTGAGCGGTGGCAGGTTGCCCGCACCGTTCCCACTGCTGCGCTCCGTCATCGGTCGCGATTCAGTTGACAGCTTCTTGAAGAACATGAGGCCAGGAAACGACGTTCTGTCAGCCGCCACATCGTCGCAGCGTCTGGACACCTCATTGACGATTAGAACTCCTCATTGGTCAACGCCATCAGCGATGCCGCTCCTGCCTGAATGGCGCCGAGGAGGCCCGTCGTTCCCGGAAGGATCCGTGCGAAGTATACGTGCGCCGTCTTGAGCTTGGCCTCGAGAAAGGGGCGTCGTGGATCACCACTGGCGAGGCGCTCGCGCGCCACCCGCTCCATCACCAGCCACTGCCACCCCACCGCGACGTACCCCATCAGCTGCAGATACTCCGTAGCTCCCGCTCCGGCCTCATCGGGATTCGCGAATCCCCGCTCGGCAAGAAAGCCCGTGGCCTTCTGGAGCTGCAACAACGACGCGGCAAGCGCGCGACCATGATCCGCCATCGCGTCATCGGCCAATGCCCGATCAACCTCGGCCTTGACCAATTCGAAGAAGCGACGCACCGGACGTCCCCCCTCCATGGGAAGCTTTCGTCCCACAAGGTCGAGGGCCTGTACGGCATTCGTCCCTTCGTAAATCTGCGCGATGCGGGCATCGCGCACGTACTGTTCCATCCCGTACTCGCGGATGTAGCCATGCCCCCCGAGCGTCTGCAAGGCGATGTTCGTGTTCTCAAAACCCTGATCCGTCAGGAACGCCTTGATCACGGGCGTCATGAGCGCCACGAGGTCCTGCGCCGCCTCACGGACTGAGGGATCCGCATGGCGATGTTCGAGATCGATGCGGATGCCCACCCAGTAGGCCAGCGCTCGCATCCCTTCGTTGAGCGCCTTGATGCGCAGTAATCCCTTTCGCACATCAGGGTGCACCATGATCGGATCGGCGGGCTTGTCGGGGGCCTTGGGACCAGTCAGCGCGCGTCCCTGGAGCCGCGTGCGGGCGTAGTCGCGAGCATTCTGGTAGGCCACTTCGGAAAGTCCGAGGCCCTGCAGCCCTACTGCCAACCGGGCGCCGTTCATCATGACGAACATGGCGCGCATCCCTTTGTGCGGCTCCCCCACCATCCAGCCGACGGCGTCATCAAAGTTCAACACGCACGTGGCAGAGGCCTTGATCCCCATCTTGTGCTCGACACTGCCGCACGTGACACCGTTGCGGGTCCCCACCACACCATCCTCCGTCGGGAGAAACTTCGGCACGAGAAACAGGGAGATCCCCTTAGTGCCGGGCGGCGCATCCGGCAGCTTCGCGAGCACCAGATGCACGATATTTTCGGTGAGATCATGCTCACCGGCGGAGATGAAGATCTTTTGTCCGGTGATGCGATAGGCCCCATCGCCCGTAGGCACGGCGCGCGTCGTGATGATGCCGAGATCGGTCCCGGCATGCGCTTCGGTCAGACACATCGTACCGCCCCAGGAACCATCGATCAGTTTGGGGAGGAAGCGCTGCTTCAGTGCGTCGGATCCATGGCTCATCAGCGCGCTGTAGGCGCCATGCGACAGCCCCGGATACATGCTGAAGGAGAGATTGGCCGAACAGAGCATCTCCTCCATGACGAACCGCACCATCTCCGGCAGCCCGGTTCCCCCATACACCGGATCTGCGGAAATCGCAGTCCATCCATCAGCGGCATACCGGGCGTACGCCTCACGGAAACCCGCCGGGGTCTGCACGATCCCATTGGTGAAATGCACTCCCTCGATGTCTCCCGACTGATTGAGGGGAAAGAGCACCTCCTCGCAGAACGCCGCGCCCCCCGCAAGGACCTCATCGATCATCTCGGCCGACGCGTCCTCGAACCCCGGGAGTGCCTGCAGCTGTCCGATGTCGTGCACATCACGCAGGAGGAACCGGATGTCGTCGAGCGGAGCCTTGTAGGTGGGCATGCAACCGATCTCCATGGCAGCGGGGAAAAGCAGACGGATACTCGGAAGCTGCAGGCCGGGGACGGGCCGAGCAAGAGGAAACGCGACGGCACCGTCATGTTTTTCCGCCCTCAGCCATTGGACCCGCTGCGAACTGGCCGCTATCTGCATAGACTCCGCTATCTCTTTCTTTCCGGACGTCCATGAAGGCCTTCCTTACGGCATTAGCTGCCAATCTGGTCACGGTCGCGCTTGGCATCGTCGTCGTGCTGCTGATCATCGCGGGCTTCGGCGCCTCACTGGCTTCTCGCACCGAATCGAAGGTGCCGGCCGGTGCGGTGCTGGTCATCGACCTTGATCGTCCGCTCTCCGATCGTGCCCCCACGCCGGCGGGCGTGACCGTCCTGGACGATGCCTTGGCGACCGGCGGCGCACCGATGTCCTTACGCAGCGCGCTACAGGCCGTGCGACACGCGGCCACCGACGACCGGATCAGCGGGATCCTGCTGCGCGGGGATGTGACCAGTGATGGTACGACCTCGGGGTTTGCCACCCTGCGCGAGCTGCGAGCAGCGATCACCACCTTCCGCACGACGTCGAAGAAGCCCGTGCACGCGTATCTCGTGACGCCCGACACGCGCACCTACTACGTCGCGTCGGCGGCCTCGACGATTACGCTGGATCCCTTCGGCACTATCCTGCTGCCGGGACTCGCCGCCGAGCCGATCTTTCTCGCGGGACTCTTTGAGAAGTACGGCATCGGGGTGCAGGTGAGCCGCGTGGGGCGCTTCAAGGCCGCCGTCGAGCCGTATACGCGTCGCGACATGAGCCCGGAGAACCGCCAGCAGGTCCAGAGCTACCTCAATGATCTCTGGAGCGAAGTCAAAGTCGGTATCGCGACGAGCCGTGGCCTCGACACGGTCGCCTTGCAGCAGCTCGTCGATAGCACGGGGATGATCCTGCCCACAACCGCGCGAGCCGCCAAGCTCGTCGACCGTGTGGCGTACTTTGACGAAGTGCTGAGCGATCTCAAGACCCTTGTGGCCAAGGCGTCCGGTACGAGCGAGACCAACGTCGCGTCCACGGCCTCCGGAGAGGGTGCGGCGGACTCGACGACATCGGATGGACGCGGGACGCGCATCGGCGGCCTGTCACAGATCACGCTCGCCGCGTACGCACCGATTGTGGCCAACGACGAACAACTGCTTGGCGCCAGTCAGGTCCTCGCGGTGGTGTACGCCGAGGGGGATATCGTGAATGGTGAAGGCGGTGACGGCGAGGTGGGAGGCACGGCGCTCGCCCGGGAGCTCCGTCGGGTGCGCGAAGAATCCAAGGTGAAGGCGGTCGTCTTGCGCGTGAACAGCCCAGGGGGGAGCGCCGTCGCCTCGGAGCAGATCCAGCGCGAGCTCTCGCTGATCGCGAAGCGCAAGCCGGTCGTGATCTCGATGGGCACGGTTGCCGCCAGCGGCGGCTACTGGCTGAGTACCGCCGGTGCCAGAATCTTTGCCGAACCGAACACCATTACCGGGTCGATTGGCGTGTTCTCACTGATCCCCAACGTGCAGGGGATCGCGAATCGGCAGGGCGTCACCTTCGACACGGTGAAGACGGGGCGGTATGCCGACCTCTTCACGATTGCGCGGCCGCGCACGGCGGACGAACTCGCGGTCCTGCAGCGCAGCACCGATCTCGTGTACGACGCATTTCTTGCGCGCGTGGCATCGGCACGACGTCTCTCCATCGACTCGGTGCGGTCCATTGCCGAAGGACGGGTGTGGTCCGGGCAGCAAGCGCAGCGTCTGGGTCTGGTGGACTCGCTTGGTGGGCTCGACGCGGCGATCGCGAGTGCCGCCGGCCTGGCCAAGCTCACGGGCGACTATGCGATTCGCGAATATCCGCGCGTCAAGCGACCGACGGAGCGGCTGATGGAGTTGCTCGAGGATGAACCGGAACCCGTCGCGGCCCGTGCGTCAACGCGATCGGGGTCAGACCTGCAGGCACTGACGGCAGCCACCGTGGGCGAGGGCGCGGCCGGTGCGCTGGCACGCGATCTCCTGCAGGAGTTGCGCGTGCTGGCGACCTACAATGATCCGCGCGGCGTGTATGCACGGATGCCGTGGACGTTGCGTATTCGGTGAGGCGCGACGACTCCTGATCGCGCCATCACGGCAGCGCCGTCACGGCAGCGCCATCACCGCAGCGCCGTCACCGCGGTGCGGTCAGGAGTCGATGACGGGCGTCTTCCAGGCGAACCACGTCTGCCGGCGCGCCGCCTCCTGGAGACGCGCCTTATGCTCCCACTCGGCCAGCTCATGGCGCGCGCGGGCAAGCGCCGCCCCTGCCGTCGCCACACAGGCCGGAAGATTGCGCCCCTGCACGTCCGCCAGCGCCCATTCGGCCGCCTTCACGCGATTGCGCGCGATCGCCAACTGCTGAACGGCCCGCGTCGCATGATAGCTGCTCCACATGTGCACGGCCCGGTCATCATCGATGCCGGCCAGCGCCCACACGCCGTCGTTGAGAGGGATCCCATCGAGCAGGATCTCGTCGATGTCATCGGGCACCTGCCCGCCATGCTGCACGTCGCTCATACTCATGGCCCCGCGGAAAGAGGTGGACACGGCGGACGCTTTTTTGCGCGCGCCCGCTGTGCGCACCGGATGAAGCGCGCACGGGGACGGGATTGTTCCCGCCCGGGGGATCAGCGGATGTGCAGCGCCATCGTGAGTCGGCGCGGGAGCCCTGGCTCGAAAAACCGGCCACGCGTGGCGTTCACGACCAGCGAACCGGCGTAGCGGCGATCGAACAGATTCTCGATGCCAAAGGTTGGATCGATTCGGACGGCGCCCACACGCGCGCCCTCCAGCCCCGCACGAAGATGCCAGACCGATGCGCCAGCCGCGGAGATGGTCCCGGCATCGTCGGCCGTCATGCGTGCGGTCATCATCGATTCCACCGTACCGAACAGTACCCCGCGTCGTACCGTGGCGAATCCGTTCAGCACCTGGGGCGCAATGCCGGGCACGGCGCGACCGGCGTACGAGGCGGTACCCACCTGATAGCTGTCGAAGCGGAAGCGTGACCAGGTGTACGAGAGCCCGGCGTCCACGGCAGCCCAGACACCGCGCACACCGACCTCGGCGCCACGACGCGAACTGCGCCCGGCGTTACGGAACGCGCGACGACCGGGTTGGTTCGGCACGTCGAAGGGCACCAACTCATCGAGAATGACCGCACGGAATCCCGCGGCCTCGATCCGCACATGGTCCCCGATCAGCGCTTGCGTGCCCACCTCAACCGTTCGGGTGCGCTGCGGATCCAAGGCGCGGTTGAGCCCTGCGGCCCCGTCCTCCTGATTGGTGAGCTCCGTTATCGTTGGCGTCTCGAAGGCCTGCGACACGTTGGTGTACCATGACCACGTCGAGCGCGGCCGCCAGACGAGACCAAACATCGGCGTGACGGCGCCCAAGGTACGATCCCCCGAATCGTTCGGATTGGTGGCGGTCACGAAGCGGTCGCGGACCTCGAATTGCACGCGGTCAGCCCGCAGGGCCGCACTGAGCAGCAAGCGAGGATCCGCCTCGATTTCGAATCGCCCGTAGCCTCCCCACCCAAGCACCCGTTCCTGCTGATCGAGCCGGAGGGCACCACGTTCGGCCACCAGCGGACACCGCACGGTGCGTGGTGCCGAGGGGGAGAGATCGGCGCAATTCTCGAAGTTGCGCCGCGCGTCATCCTGCTCCTGGACATCGACGCCAAGTCCGAGACGGACCGGCCACCGCAAGCGTGCCGTGCGCCAGACGCCGTGGACGCCGCCGCCGGCCGTCGTCCGATTCACGTCGACCATCGCAAAGGGGAGTGGATTATCCAAGCGACGGCCCCCGACGAAGGCGTTGGCCCGCACGGTGCCGTTCGGCACATCGCGCTCCGCCAGCACCGCCAACATCGAGTGGGTCACCGCTTTTCTCGATCGCTTCGTGATGTTCAACGAATCCGGCAGCCGCGGATCACGCGCCAGCTCCGCGACGGTCAGGGCCCCGGTGTTTTCCGCACGGGGCGCGTCGTAGAAGGTGCCCTGCACTTCGAGACGCGTCCCACCGAGTGTGGTCTGCACGCGACCAAAGGCGCTGCTGGCGTCGAGGCGTGACCACTGCCGGGCCCCGTCGCCGTGTGTCCGTGTGAAGGCGAGGAGCGCTCGCGGCTGCTGCACGACGCCCGTGCTATCGTGTCCGGCGATGGTGGTCAGCGCGTGGAGACGGCGCATCCCCCCACCATCCCACCACTTGGCTTCGCCCGTGGAGGCGCCGCGGGGAATCTCGCGCGATCGCACGTCGACGACGCCACCCGCCGCATTGCCATACAATGCCGCCGCGGTTCCTCGCACCACCTCGACCCGCTCGATTGTCTCGAGGTCGACCCAATCGAGTGGCGTCTGCCCATCAGGAAGCGAGACGGGAATCCCGTCCCGCAGGACGCGGACCCCACGCGTCCCAAAGGCGGAACGCGCCCCGAAACCACGAATCGTCAGACGGGGATCCTGTGAGGGATTGGCGCGATCGAAGGCCTGCACCCCAGGCACCACCGCCAACAGATCACCAAGCCCAGTGCGGCGCAGCGCCGGACGCGCGGCCATCGGGGCCGTCGACACCGCATACGGCAGCTCGAAGGGGGATCGTGACACATCGCGCAGCCCTGTCACCCGTATCCCCTGCAATCGCGACGCGGCGCCCGAGGAATCGCGCAACGTGTCGCCCGGCGGTATGCGCTGCGCGCGCACAACGGACGGAACAGGCCATCCCGCCGCCAACATGGCGACGACGAGGAGTGTGCGGCTCAGGGACCGCAGGGGGACGCCGGGTTGCCGGCCGCCCCAGGAGAAGACGCACGATCGCATGCCATGCGATTTATCGGACCACACACGAACAGGGAACCCAGCGTTGGGATCTGCCGAGGTCCGAGGGAGATCCGTTGGCCGATCAGGGCAGCGGTCGACAGGTGGCGGTCCGCTCGTCCGGAGACTCATCAAAGAGCTCGCCGGTCCGCTCACAGATCATGCCGGTGTCCATATCCCGAATGGCCACAAACCAGTGCGACGCGGTCGCGTTCGACTTCACGAGCCGCTGATTCGCCGGCAATCGCATCCCTTTCTCCTGCAACTCCTCCCACCGACCAAAGCGCTGGTGCACCGCGCGGAAATCGGCCTGATGTTGCGCCACGGACGTCAGCGTGCCGGACAGTGCCGATTCGATCTTGGAGGCGCGCAACGTGCCCGTCATCTGGAATGACGCCACGGCCATGACCAACGCCCCGAAGGCGGCGATCATGAACAGGACGACGTGCCGGTCCTGATTTTCCCGGACGCGCTTCCGGACGCGGCCGCGCCGACGCGGGATCGTCGGATCCGCGCTCCGCAGAGGCCGATGTGCACCGCTGGCGGTTGGTCCCAGCGTCGGGAGGGCAATCGTAGGCGTCAGCATATTTGCTCGTGAGACGATTGAGCGACTCGCGGGTATCAGCGGGACTGTCACGGCCATGGCATTGGCTCCAACTTTCTGTCAGTTGTTTCGCAAATCGCACTCAAGTGAGGATGCATGTTCTTTCGGCAGCTCTACGACGACGCGCTGGCGCAGGCCAGTTATCTGATCGGCTGTCAGGCCACCGGTGAGGCCATTGTGGTCGATCCGTTGCGTGATGCGGGGCTCTATCTCGAGGTGGCCAAGCGGGAGGGGTTACGGATCACCCACGTCACCGAGACGCATATTCACGCCGACTTCGTATCCGGCGCGCGGGAGCTCCACGCGGCCACCGGCGCGCGCCTCTATTTGTCGGCCGAGGGGGGACGCGACTGGCAGTACGAATACGCGGCGACCGATGACGCGATCCTGTTGCGGGACGGGGATCATTTCATGGTCGGCAATATTCGCTTCGACGTCCTGCACACCCCGGGGCATACGCCGGAGCACCTCAGTTTTCTCGTGACCGATACGCCGCGGGCGGCAGGGCCGATGGGGCTCCTCACCGGCGACTTCGTTTTCGTTGGCGATGTGGGGCGTCCCGACCTGTTGGAGCGTGCGGCGAAGATCGCCAACACGATGGAAGAGGGCGCACAGATCTTGTTCGCCTCCCTCCAACGGATCCGCTCCCTCCCCGATCATCTGCAGATCTGGCCCGGGCACGGGGCCGGCTCGGCATGCGGGAAGGCGCTGGGGGCCGTGCCGTCGACCACGCTCGGCTACGAAAAGCTGGCGAACTGGGGAGTCGCCGCCACGGACGAAGCCATATTTGTCCAGCAGGTGTTGGACGGGCAGCCCGAGCCGCCGCGCTACTTCGCCGAAATGAAACGGATCAATAAGGTGGGGCCGCCAGTCATTGGCGCACTCGCCCCGTTGACGCGCTTGGAGAGTGCGGCGGTCCTCGCGAAGGTGGACCACCGCGATATCTGGCCGATCGACCTGCGCTCGGCCGCCGCCTTCGCCGCTGGACATCTTCCGGGGAGCCTGTCGGTCGCCTACACCAAGAGCTTCAGTACCTGGGTCGGGTCATTGATCCCGTATTCGGCATCGCTGATTCTCATCGCCGATCCGGATCCCCATGGAGAGATCCCAGCCTCCGTCCGCGCCGCGCAGCGCGACCTGTCGCGCATTGGGATCGACGGCATCCTTGGTTGGATCGAGGCCCCGACGTTGTTGAAGGACGCAACATTGGCCGGGATCGGGCCCGCCACCATGCCTCAGCGCGAGCCGGCCACCGTGCCGGACGGATCGACCGTTCCGGTCGTGGATGTCCGTGGCCGCACCGAGTGGGAGGCTGGGCATGTGCCCAGTGCCCAGCACATCCCGCTGGGTGAGCTCCCCGATCGCTGGCAGGAGATCCCCGACGGGGAGGTGGTCGTGCACTGTCAGTCGGGGGTACGTTCTGCCATCGCCACCAGCTATCTGCGACGGGTCGGTAAGCGCGGGGTGGTCAACTTGATTGGGGGGTACGCCGCCTGGCGAGCGAGATGACCACCTTTTAACGCCGGGATGGACCGATTGACGCAGGCGTGACGGGCGATGATAAAGTTGGGCTTGCCGGTGAATGCCCCGGTCCGCGGGCCCGACGACGGAATCGTCAGCGAGCCAGCGAAAACACCAGTGGCAATCCATGACTTGGATGCTCGTAATGTCAGAACGGCCCACGGTACCCTAAGGTACCGTGGGCCGTTCGCCGTGCTGGGCCACTACGAGGCCGATCGACGCGACCGGACGTCAGGCCGACAGGTGCCGATGGATCAGGTCGAGCGCAGCCGCGCGTTGAGCCGGCGTCCCGACGCGCAACACGTCGACACAGGCCAGCAGCTCGTACATCCGGGGGTCGCGCCCCGCCACGCGGACGACCCCAGGGAAGAGCGGCACTAGCGACTCACCACGCGCCGAACCAGACTCTGTGGGCCACACCAGCATCGGGCCGCTGGTCACCCCTTCCAGCGCAGAGAAGGTCGGATGCGCCAACCCAGTGGGGAGGCCCGTCCGCTCCGGGCCTCGGATCGCCGGGAACGCGTACCGCACCCCGTGCGACAGGAACTCCCGCAGCGCAACGGGATCGACCGTCCGCAGTCCGGGTGGACAGAGCCCGGCCAGCTGGAGACGGGCCACGGCGCGATGTACCGCACTGGTGCTGGTGGCCAATGCCAACGCCAACGGCTCGTACCGCTCCTCTGGTACAAGGACCAGTCGGAGCGCGACCGCGACATCAAAGGGCCGAAGAGACGGTTGAGAAGGCACCGGTCGTTGCGAGATGACAGGACGTCGCTAACGTAGGAGCAGCGTCAGCAGTAACAGCAGGTGGGATGAAAATGATAAATTCATCATGTTCACGCCACCCCGGAATTTCCGCGTTCTTTTTCCACATGAACGAAATCCCCGAGTTTCACGACACCCCGGTCTTCCCCAAGGGGTTCCAGTGCGCCAGCCGGAACGTCGGCCTCAAGCCATCGGCGCGCGACCTGACCCTGTTCGTCAGCGACGTTGACGCGGCGGCGGCGGCCGTCTTCACGCGGAATCACTTTCCGGGTGCCCCGATCATTGTGGGCCGTGAGACGATCAAGGGTGGGGTCCTTCGTGCCATTGTGGCCAACAGTAAAGTCTCGAACGTGGCCACAGGCCTCGCCGGCGTCGAGAACGCGCGACGGATGGCGCGGGCGGCCGCGGCCGAGGTTGGGACGAGTGCCGACAAGGTGCTCGTCAGTTCGACCGGCGTGATTGGGGTACCGCTGCCGATCGAGAAGATTGAACGCGGTGTGGTGGGGATGACCGGCGACCTGCAAGCCAATCCGATGGTAGGCGCCGAAGGGATCATGACGACGGACACCCACCCCAAGGCGCTGTCCATTTCGGTGGGTCCGGCGACGATCACGTGGGTGGCGAAGGGGTCCGGCATGATCGAGCCGAACATGGCGACGATGCTGGCCTACATCTTCACCGACGCCGCCTTTGACGCGCCGACGCTCGACCGGCTGCTGCGGCAGGCGGTGGGGAGTTCGTTTAATACGCTGTCCGTCGACACCGATACGAGCACCTCGGATACCTGTGCCATCCTGGCCAACGGGCTGGCAGGAGCCGTGGATGAGCGGGCCTTCGCCAAGGCGCTCCGGGCGGGGTGCGTGCGCATGACGGAGATACTGGCGCGCGATGGCGAAGGGGCGACGCGACTGATTCGCGTGCATGTCCGCGGCGCACTCGACGCGCGGGAAGCCCACGTGATTGCCAAGTCGATCGTGAACTCGCCGCTCGTCAAAACCATGGTGCACGGCGCCGACCCCAATGTCGGCCGGCTGCTCATGGCGATCGGCAAGTGTTTCACGTGCACCATCGACCCGACCACCACCGACGCCTGGATCAATGGGTTCCAGGTCGTCCGTGGCGGAGAGCGGTTGCCCTTCGATGACGCCGTGGTACGCGACACCCTTTCGCGTGACGTCGTCGATCTCGACGTCGAACTGGGTGTGGGCGACGGCGAGGCGCAGGCCTACGGCTGCGATCTCACCAAGGGCTACATCGAGGAGAACGCCGCCTACTACAGCTCCTGATCGCGCCGTCGCGCGCGATCAGCCGTGCTGGCGGATACGTGCCGGGATGGAGTGGGTGTCATCCAGCCGCACGTCCCGATCGCGGGTCTTGAAGTCGCGGACGACATCGGTCAACTCGTGGGCCTGGCTCATCAACTCTTCAGCGGCCGACGCACTTTCTTCGGCGTTGCTCGCCACGCTCTGCGTCACTTCACTCATCAACTGGACGCCGCGACCGATTTCGGCCATGCCAGACGACTGCTGATGCGCACCGCTGACGATCTCGTCGATGACGAGCGTCATACGCTCCATCTGCTGCCGCGCCTGCTCGAGCTCCTTGCGGACGTGCTGTTCACGCACCACGCCACCGTCGACATTCGCGATCTCTTCCTCGATCAGCGCGGCCGTCTGGCGTGCGGCATCCGCTGAGCGGATCGCGAGCGACCGGACTTCTTCGGCGACCACCGCAAAGCCGCGTCCCGCATCGCCCGCACGCGCCGCTTCGACCGCCGCGTTGAGCGCGAGCAGATTGGTCTGGAAGGCGATCTCATCGATGGTCCGCACGATCTTCTGCGACGCATCCGCCGAGGCCTTGATGCGCTGCATGTCGGCATGCAGCGCCTGCACGGCATCCGCACTGCGCACGACACTTTCCCGCGCCTGCTCGGCGCCCTGCTTCACCTCGGTGGCCTGCTCCGCCGAGCGCTGCGAGACCGACGAGAGTTCAGCCAGCTGGGCGCTGATCTCTTCGGCGTTGGCAGCCTGCGTGGAGGCTCCGCTCGCCAGATCCTGCGCCCCACCGGCCAGCTGGGTGGCGGCCGCTTCAACGGCGAGGGCCGAGGATCGGACGGACCCAACAGTGAGGCCCAAGCGATCGATGGCCGTGTTGAGGGAATCCGCCATGACGGCGAATTCGCCGCGGAACTGCCCTTCCATGCGCACTTCGAGATCGCTCGCGGCCATGCGCTCCGTCACACGCCGCGTTTCGGCGAGCGGCACCGCGACGGCGGCCATGAGCTCCTCGACGCCGGTGAGAACATCCGCGTAGCGCCCCTGCAGCCCCGCCCGATCGGCGTGCCCGTCAAAGCGCCCATCACGGACCAACAGCGCCAGCCGTTCGATCTCACGCACCGCCTGCCCAACCGCCTGCTGCGCCTGCTGACAGGCCGCAAAAGAATCGTTGCATTCGGCGGCCATGCGGTCGACCGCGGTGGCCACCTGGCCGAGTTCATCCGGCGCCCGGTCGTCGAGCGGCCGAATCGCGGTGGCGTTAAGTGTCACCATCTCACCACGCGCCAACGCCTTGAGCGCCCGACTCACCGTCTCGACGCCGTGCTGCTGCAGGTCGCTAATGCGGGACGCGATCCGCCCCATACGCCTCACCAACTCCTGGGTGATCCACCACGCCCCATACAGCTGGATGACGAGAAAGAGGGCAAAAATCGTCCAGATCGTCCAGGTGGCACGCGAGAACTTCGCGACCGTATCCGTCTGCACTTCCTTACTGCGCGTTTCGATCAGATCCCCGAACTGCTCCATCCCCGTTTCAACCGCCGAAAACGACGTCAGGAAGCGGCTGTACCGACGCTGTGCCTCGGCCGGATCGCGGAACGCGACCATCTGCACACTGTCGGAGATCGCGGCATAGGCCGAAACATCCTTTCGGAGCGCCGGGAGCATGTCGGCGATGGAGGTGCCGCGGACCAGCGTCTCTGCTTCATTGAGCGACGACATGAAACGTCCGGCGTGCTCGCGCAGCGCTTCGCGGGCCGCTTCGACCCCCGCTGAGTCACGCTGCTGACCGGCCACCAGCGATTCGAGCACGTCACCACGCATGGCGTCGTGCATCATGTCGCTATCCATCTGCTGGCGTTGGGCCGCGTTGTTGGCGACGAGATTCACCGTCGTACCGCGCGCGATGCGCAGCGCGACGGCACCGGCGACGGCGACCGCCAGAATGCCGGCGGCCGCGAGGAGGGCCAGCGCGCGCAACTTGGCGCGCATCGTGGTCAGGCCAAACATGGAAGACTCGAAAAAGGACCGACAGCTAGGCCGACAGCTTTGTCGGCAATGTGGCACATCCCTACCTCACTGGGACGAACGGACCTGACGGAAAGTATCAGATTCATCCCCCATTTGCGTCTTGTCCCACAAACAGGACGCTTTGGCGGGCAGTTCCCGAATACGATCCTACGATTTCGGCCAGTGGTTGTCGGCCGGATTGCGGTCCGGGAAGCGACGTTGCGGATCGAGGACGACCCGTTCAATCGTGCGCCCCCCGAAGTCCAGCACGAACTGCTGGCTGCGGGTCCCATCGAACCACACGGCAGCGGGCCATGTCACCCGCGCGGTGCGTGCGTCGAGCATGACGGCGTTCGGCATGGTGCGAATCGCCGGGCCGCTCGCCGCCAACGTTACATCGAGCACGATGGGCGACGGCATCTGTCCATCCTGCGCCACGGTGACCGTGGTCACGCCGCCGGTGGACCGGACGCCGGCAAGGCGTCCATCCACGCTCTCAGTCCCGAACAGCCAGCCATTCCAGAACCAGCCGAGGTCCTGCTTGAGGGCGCGGTTCATGAAGAACATCCAATCCCACGGCGACGGATGCTTGAACTGCCAGGCGATGCCAAACTCGCGATGGGCACGCTGCACGGCGCTGTCGCCAACGATGCCACCGAGCATGGACAACATGAGCGGCGTTTTGCTGTAGGTCGTGAAGCCATACGACTGCGGGCCGGCATAGTTGGCGTTCCACATCATCGGCGGCTCCGATTCGGCGCCGGCATTGCGGCCATAGCTCTGCCCCAGCCCATCGAGCACCGGCGCTTTCCCCTCGGCGTGCGCGTCGGAGAGAATGTTCATGTACTGATTGAATCCCTCGTCCATCCAGCCGTACCAGGTCTCGTTGTTGCCGACGACCATTGGCCACCACATGTGTCCCGCCTCATGATCGGCGGCGCCCTGATTGGAGTTGATCACCATCGGATACTCCATCCCGGCGCTGGGGCCGTCCTGCAGCGTGAGCTGCGGGAACTGATACGGGAACCAGAGCGAGGAGTAAAACTCGAGCGCGTGGCGTGCAATCTCACCCGCCTTCGCGAAGAGATTGGCGCGTCCCGGCAAGTAGAGCATGTGAATGGGGACGACGCCCTTGCCGGGGATCGTCGCTCTGGTGGCCTGCCAGACGTACTGCTTCGCAGTGGCCCACGCGAAGTCGTTGATGCTGTCGCCCCGGAAGTGCCACGTGAGGCGACCAGTGCGGCTTGTAGCCGTGGCCTGCCCCGGGCCGATTTCGTCAGGGCCCACGATGGTGGTGATCGCGTTCGACTGCGTGACCGTGGCAAGACGTGCGCGCTCCCGGTCGGTGAGCACCTGCTGCGGGTTCTGCAGCGTGCCGGTGCCGCTCACGAGCCAGCCGGCGGGCACATCGATCTTGACGTCGAACGCACCGAAGTTGTTGTAGAACTCCGACGGCCCCACATACAACTCCGTGTCCCACCCACGCAGGTCATCGTACTTCGCGATGCGCGGATACCATTGCGTCGGCTGGAAGAGCGTGTCCGCCCATCGCTGCGTCATGCGGTGCCCCGTACCCGGGCCGCCTGGCAGCTTGTGCGACCATTCGATCTCCAGCACCGCGCGTGCGCCGGCAGCGATCGGCGACGCGAGCCGCACGCGCGCGTTGGTGGAGCGGCCATTGATGAGCGTGTTGCCGCTCGTGGCATTCGCCGCCGCCTGCTGGGCCGTCTGAATGGCGCGTGCACCCTCCGCGGCCACGCCGCCACCCGTCTGGTTCGACGCGATGTTCACGGGTGCGCCGTCGATCGACATGCGGCGGATCTGCATCCCGTCGGTGACTTCCGCAGGGACCCACGGCGCCGCATGCGGATTGGTGCCGATGAAGTGATTCGGATCGAGACGCAGCCCGATGTCGCGCAGGGCATCGGGGCTGGTGTTGTGAATGGTGATACGCGCCGTGCCACTCAGCCGCGCTGTCGCCGGATCGAGCGCGACGTCGATCGCGTAGTCGGTGCGGAGCTGCCAGTACTTCGCGCCGGGGCGCCCCGTCGAATCGCGCGTGCCGGCTTCCAGCGCCCGACGGATCGCATTCGTGATCGGGATGTCGCGGCGAATCGCCCGCGGCGGTCGTGGATCAACCGATGGCGTGGCCGCGACGCTGGGCCCTATGCGCGCGGCGCTCCCCTGCGGTGCGGAGCAGGCGGCCCCCACGACCATCGTGATCACAGTGGCGAGACGAACAACGGCTGGATTCATGGCCGAAACCGGAGTGAAGGAACGGATCAGATCAGCGAAGACGCGGAACTCAGACGCGTACGGCCTGCGCCAGTGCGTCAGCGGTAATGCGACGATGCGACGCATGCCAGAGCACGCGGCCTTGATGCACCACCAGTGCCTGCGGCGACTCGTGCTGCACCCGGAGCACGTCCTCGATCGCGTTTGACAGGGGGCGTTCCTGCTGGACCACCACGAGGCGCGTGGGAACCCCCGGATTGGCGGCCACGAACGCGTCGTACTGCTGCTTCACCGTGATCGAAATGATGCACGTCGCACTGTGCTTGAAAATCACTAGCGGCGTGTCGCTGGCGGCCAGCGCCTCGACCTCGGCGGCCTCGGGCGATCCGTTCGCCGCGCGAGCGGCGGGAGATGCTGTCGCGGTGCCAGCCACCGGCACGGGCGGGAGCCCGGTGGCGCGATACGCCAGCACCCGTTCGACCGCTGCCGCATACGTTTGAAACGACTGCGCGGCGACCTGGCGATCCACGAGCACACCCCGATCGAAGAGCAGGACGGTCGGGAGCGATCGTACGCCGTAGCGGGTCACCGTCTCCAGGTTCGTGTCGGCATCGAGGGTCAGCACCGTCACCGTCCCGCGGTATCTTTCCTCGAGCCGGTCGATGGTGGGCTTGAGGGTGACGCAGGGCGCGCACCAGGCAGCCCAGACGTCGACCAAGACCGGCACGGGTGACGCAAGCACCTGTGCGGCGAATTCGGAATCAGTCACGGCGGTTGGACCCATGGATCCAAAGCTAATGAGCGAGCACAACCTGGAGGCGATGGTCGCGGCCCTTGAAGCCACTGGTGACTACCGCGTCATGCGGCGGTTCCAGCCACGCGCGCACTACTGGGGACCGTCGCCGTCAGGGGTGAGCCGGGGCCTGATCGTGGATGTCGAAACGACCGGGCTGGACGCCGCCACCGACCGGATCATCGAGTTCGGTGCGGTGCCATTCGATTTCGATAGCGAAGGACGGGTGTACGCGGTCCACGAGCCGCTCAGCTATTTCGAAGACCCGGAGCGACCGATTCCCGCCAAGGTCGTGGAGCTGACGGGCATCACCGACGACATGGTCCGCGGGCATCGGATCGATGACGAGGCCGTGCGGACGGCGATCGCGCAGACGCAGCTGGTCATTGCACACAACGCCGATTTTGATCGGAAATTTCTCGAGCGGCGCTTTCCGGATTTCGCGTCCAAGCACTGGGCCTGTTCACTCACCGAAGTCCCGTGGGATGCGTTCGGGATCGGCGGACGAAAGCTCGAGTATCTGCTCTTCAAGGGGTGCGGCGAATTCCACACCGGGCATCGCGCCACCGATGACTGCCTGGCGACGCTGCATGTGCTGGTCACACCGAAGAACGGCGAACAATGGCCACTCGCGGCGCTGCTGCCGCGTGCACGCAAAAAGGTGTTTCGGCTCTGGGCTCCAGACACATCGTACGACGTGAAGGGGCAACTACGTGATCGTGGCTGGCGGTGGCACAGCGGCTCGCCCAAGCGCCCCAAGTCCTGGTACTTCGATGGCGAAACGGAAATCGCCGCGCAGGAAGAAAAGGCGTGGGTCGAGGCGAACGGCTACATCGGCCGTCCGCCACGCACGTCCATCGAATTGCTCACCGGGAAGGAGCGCTACTCCGAGCGCGCGGAGTGACGCACCCCGCAGCGCCGCCTCCGTGTGGCAGCGCCTACTTGTGGCGGAAGATGATGCGGCCGCGCGTGAGGTCGTAGGGCGACACTTCCACGGTGACGCGATCACCCGCCAGGATGCGGATACGGAACTTGCGCATCTTCCCCGCGACGGTGGCAAGGATGCCGTGCCCGTTCTCGAGATTGACGCGGAACATGGCGCTCGGGAGTACGTCGGTTACGGTGCCTTCGAATTCGATACTGTCGCTCTTCATGCAAGCTCTCGTGGGGATCAGGTAGTGGGAACCGCGTCGGGTGATCCTTCCGTCAGCAGACGCAGTGCCGCTCGCACCACGTGTTCACATCGGCTCGCCACTTCACCGGACGTGAAGCGCTGAGCAGCCGAGGCCGTAGGGCTCCAGCGCCAATCGGCTTCGCTGTCGGCCGCCGCGTCGAAAGATTCTTCCCAGACAGAGACCGGCGGTGGCGGTACACGACGCGCCCCCAGCCGCTCGGGGATGTGGTCACCGCGCTGGGCGATCTGCCCCTGCCAGAGGATGGCGAGCAGCTGCCCACCCGCCTGACGGTCGGCGGCGTTGCGCAAATGGGTCACGGTGACGGCCAGCGGTCCGATTTGCACGATGCAACGATCGGGTGCCATTCGGACGTCAGGCGCGCCCTCCCCACGGCTGCTGGCGATTTGGCGCATGGCGTCCACCAAAGCGGAAGACAGGCGGCTGAACTCTCGGGTCCCGGCAGCCTGCGCACGATGCGAGCTCAGAAAGTCGCCGTATTCTGGGATGTCACGAGCCATGGTCATCTCCTGCAAAAGTCCCGTGTGGCAGATTGCCACATCAGGTG
>JBDKIJ010000440.1:0-2810 GCA_039797155.1 Gemmatimonadota bacterium
GGTGCTCGGTGCCGATCGGCGCGGCAACCATTCCGGATGACGAATTCGGGCTGATGCTCCACGGCGTGGTCGCCGCCGTGGACGGATCGTCGGCGGCACGCGGCGGACGCCCCATCAACACCGCTGATCCGGCCGCCACGGGGCGCCAGCTCGCCCATGAACTCCTCGCCGCTGGCGGCGCGGGGATCCTCGAGGCGCTGCGTAACTCCGGAGGCGCTCGATGACCCAACCAATCGGCACCTTCGACCGCACCGTGCGCCTTCGTCGGCTGCGTGGCAGCGAGTCCATCCGCCGCATTGTCCGCGAGACGCGCCTCGATCCGGCGCAGTTCCTCTGGCCGCTCTTCGTTCGCTCCGGCACGGGCATTCGTACTCCCATCGGTTCGATGCCCGGCGTCTTTCAGACCTCCGTCGACGAGCTCCTCAAGGACGCCCAGCGAGCCGTCGACGCGGGCATCGGCGGCATCCTCCTCTTCGGTATCCCCGACACGAAGGACGCCACCGGCTCCTCGGCCTGGGACCCACACGGCCCGGTCGCAGAAGCGGTGCGCGCGGTGAAGCGGGACTACCCGCAGCTGCTCGTCATCACCGACGTCTGCATGTGCGAGTACACCGACCACGGCCACTGCGGCCTGCTGACGCCGTCGGGCGACGTGGACAACGACGCCACCCTCGACCTCCTCGCCCGCGAGGCGTTGGCCCACGCCCGGGCTGGGGCGGACATCATCGCCCCGAGCGACATGATGGACCACCGGATCGGCCACCTGCGCGCCGTACTCGACGCCGAGGGGTTCCAGCACGTCCCGATCATGAGCTACGCCGCCAAGTACGCCTCGGCGTTCTACGGCCCCTTCCGCGAGGCGGCCGAGTCCACGCCGACCTTCGGGGACCGGCGCAGCTATCAGATGGATCCGGCGAACACCCGGGAAGCGTTACGTGAAGTGAGGCTGGACGTCGCCGAAGGCGCGGACATCCTCATGGTGAAGCCCGCCGGGGCGTACCTCGACATCATTGCCGCCGTGAAGCAGGACACCGGGATGCCGCTCGCGGCCTATCAGGTGAGCGGCGAGTACTCGATGATCAAGGCCGCTGCGGAGCGTGGATGGATCGATGGCGAGCGCGCGATGATGGAATCGCTCGTGGCCATCGCGCGCGCCGGGGCGGACCTCATCATCACGTACTTCGCCCTCGACGCCGCGGCGTACCTCCGCGCGCGCTGAGCTCCGCGTGATTCCCTTCGGCGATGCGGCCCCGTGCCGTCATCGCCGAGCATCCGACGCACCACATGCTGCATAATCCGTGGCACGACATCCCGGCTGGCAAGCGCCCGCCGGAGGAAGTCACTGCCATCATCGAAATTCCGGCCGGTTCGCGCAACAAGTACGAACTCGACAAGGAGACCGGCCACTTCAAGCTGGATCGCGTGCTGTATTCCGCCGTGCACTATCCCGGCGACTACGGCTTCATTCCGCGCACGCTGCACGAAGACAACGATCCGCTCGACGTGCTCGTGAAAATCAACGAGCCGACGTTTCCGGGATGCCAGATCAATGTGCGTCCGATCGGCGTGCTCTGCATGCTCGACAAGGGCGAGCCGGACGACAAGATCCTCGGCGTGCCGGCGGATGATCCGTACTTCCACGATGTGTTCGATATCGCCGACCTCTCGCCGCACTACCTGAAGGAGGTCGAGCACTTCTTCCTGATCTACAAGGATCTCGAGGGAAAGCGGATGGAGATCAGCGGCTGGAAGAAGAGCGAAGTCGCCATGCAGATCATTCGCGAAAGTCTGGAGCGCTACGACAAGGCCTACGGCGACCGCGCAAGCGCTTGACGCACCGGTCGTGGGAACGCGACCTCAGCGCTCGAGCGTCGCGTACCCGCCGCGGTAGTACAGCAGCGGCTTCCCCTCGCGCGTATCGGCCTGTTCGACCTGCCCCACGAGAATGACATGATCGCCGGCGGGGTGCCGGGCCACGATGCGGCACTGCATCCACGCCAGCACCTCGTCGAGGATCGGATCGCCAAGACGACCCTCCTGATACCCGACGCCGGCGAATCGGTCATCGATCTTGCCGGCAAACCGGCGCGAGAGTGCTTCCTGCCCGTCGCTCAGGATGTTCACGGCAAACGACGTGGCCGTCGTCAGCATTGGGGCCATTGTGGCCTCGTTGCCGACACACACCAACACGAGTGGCGGATCAAGGCTGAGTGAGGAAAAGGCCGACACGGTCATGCCGTGTGGCGTGCCATCAGCGCCCCGAGCGGTAATGACGGTGATGCCGCTGGCGAAGCGCCCGAGGACGGCGCGGAACAGGTCCCGATCAATCATGTGCGGAAGGTAGCGACATCAGGCCGCCGATATCGAGCCGAAGCGGCTTCGCGACGCGCGACCTAAAGGGTCAGGAGCCAGGCCAACGCCGCCGCAGACAGGGTGCATGCCGCGTTGACGACATCGTTGTCGAGCCAGCCGAGGCCGCTGTGGCGGTGCGTGGCGGAGCCGCACCGGTGGATCGGCTGCTCGGTTTCGACCGCGCACGCCGAGCACCATCGCCGTAGCTGGCCGAAGGCGCCGAGCGCCGTGTCCACCATGGCGCCGATCGCCGCCGCCGTCGCCACCACCACAATCGCCTGGCGATCGATCAGTCCCACGGTCCACGCCACGAGCGCAAAAAGCAGCGCGCCACCGGCGAGTGCCAGAAGACCAATTGTCGTGATGGCACCGGACGTCCCTGCGGGGACGCGCTGTCGGCTGCGCAATGACCACGGATCGCGTCCCCACAGCATCCCCACTTCCGTGGCCATCGTGTC
>JBDKIJ010000441.1:0-3981 GCA_039797155.1 Gemmatimonadota bacterium
GCAGCGTGTCTGTGGAATTCACGACCATGCCGCCGGATGTGGATGCCGCGAGCGTCCGCACCACGTGGCGCGGCGCTCTGGCCGCGATGGCCGACCAGCTCGATCACGACTGGGGATGACCTGCTCGCCTGGCGCTCGTGTCGGCGTCACAGGCGGATCGATGGGTCAGGTATGGCGGATCCCTTTCGCCGTACCCGATGTTGCGGTGGCACCATGGTTCTCCCTATGATCTGTTCATGACGACCACGCCACGTTCCCGCCCGCCCGTTGCCATCGCGCTGATGGCGGTCCTTCCGCTGTCGTTTGGCCTCCTCGCGTGCAGTGATGCCGCCTCCCGCGAGGGGGGATCCGGCACTGCGGCGTCGATTGAGGGTGGCAAGACGCAGGCCGTCGCGGGGCCACAATGTGTCAGCCTCGACACCACGCCCGTGGGGCTCGCGGTACGTGAGTTCATTACCACCACGACGCCGACGCCGCAGCGCTATCTCTCCGCCGCTGGAACGGACTCGGCGGTTCCCGACGATGGGTTCGCGGTGCTGCAGGAGAAGGGGCCCACCTACTTCTACAGCAGCGACCCCAAGGCGCAGGAGCAGATCAAGGCCAAGCTCGCGAGCGTGGGGCCATACGCATCGCTGCTCGTGGTGTTCAAGGGGAAGGCCGAGACCGATAACGGGAATGCCGTGGCGGTATCGTTGGCCGGCCATTTTGTGGGCGGCGAACATGACGGGAAGTCCGTGCCGATGCGGACCATTCAGGTGCGCTGTGATTCGACCGGGTGGCGCGTCGCCTCGACGGCGACCCCGCCATCCGGCGCGACCCCGGCTGCGTCGGTCACCCCGAAGAGCGGCGACCGTCCGTGAAGACCGAGCGCCTCCTCGCGCTCGACGTATTTCGCGGCATGACCGTCGCTGGCATGCTGCTCGTCAACAATCCGGGGACGTGGTCGGCGATCTATCCGCCCCTCGCGCACGCGCCGTGGCACGGGTGGACGCCGACCGATCTCATCTTCCCGTTCTTTCTCTTCATCGTGGGAATCACGATGGAGTTGTCGCTGCGCGGACGTCGAGCGCGTGGTGATGATGAGGCAGCGATCCTGCGGCAGATCCTGCGGCGTGGTTCGCTGATCTTCCTGTTCGGGCTGCTGCTCTCGGGGTTCCCGTTCTTCACGTGGCTCCCGGCCCTCCCTGACGCGACGTTCGGCGAACGGGTACTCGATCGTCTCGCGCATTGGCGCATCATGGGGGTCCTGCAGCGCATCGGCCTCGTGTACCTGATTGGCGCGCTCCTGATGTTCCGCACGACGCTGCGTCAGCAGCTGATCGCATTGGCCGTGCTGCTGGGCGGATACTGGGCGCTTCAAACGCTGGTCCCCGTACCGGACACGGGCGTGCCCGGCCGATACGTCCTCGACGAACCGTCGCAACTACTCAGCGCCTGGCTGGACCGCACGGTGTTTGGCGCCGCGCATCTCTGGAGCGGCAGCAAGACGTGGGATCCCGAAGGACTCCTGAGCACGCTTCCTGCAGTGGGCACCATGTTGCTGGGGGCGTTTGCCGGGCGCTGGATCGCCATGCGCGAACGCCCGTTGACGGAGCGACTCGCGGCGCTCTTTGCCGTAGGGGCACTCGCGATGATGGCAGGTGCCGTGTGGGGGTGGGGGTTCCCGATCAACAAGAATCTGTGGACGAGCTCGTATGTGCTCTTCACCGGCGGGTTGGCCGCTGTGACGCTGGCCACCTGTCTGTGGATGATCGATGTGATGCAGTGGCGCCGATGGACGTTACCGTTCACGGTGTACGGCACCAATCCGATGCTCGCCTTTTTGGGCAGCGGGGTCATGGCGCGCCTCATTGCCTCGATCTGGACCTGGGAAACGGCGCCGGGGGTACGGACCTCTGCGCAGCAGTTCGTGTTCAAGACGGTGTACGCGTCGTGGCTTCCGCCACGCGAGGCCTCGTTCGCCTATGCTGTCAGCTTTGTCGTCTTCTGGTTTCTGATCTTGTGGGCTGCCTGGAAACGCGGATTCGTGCTGAAGGTCTGATGGGGCGCCTCGCACATCTCGTGCGCACGCTCGCGTTCACGGGCGTGCTCGTGGGGATGCTTGTCCCCGCCACATCCGTAGCCGCGGTGTCGGACGTCGCGTCGGACGTGGCGATGATGGCGTTCCAGCAGACGCCGCCGAAGCGGTCCAGTACGACGTCCAAGGCGAAGGCGTCCAACGGTAGGACTACCGCCAAGGGAAAATCGAAGGCCAAGCCGACGACGAAGGCCAAGTCCAAGCCCACGGCGAAGTCGAAGACGAAGGCGAAGCCCAAGGCCACATCCAAAAAGTCGGCCTCGCGCTCACGGACCCCGGCCACGCCAGCCCTCCGTTTCACCACGCCTCGTGGTGCGGTGGCGCTCGCGAGCGATTTGCAGGCGTTCCTCGGGAGCCGCACACGGAATGGCACATGGGGCGCCATGGTGGTCAGTGTGAGCCGAGGCGACACGCTGTTCAATCACCGCGGCGATGATGCGATGGTGCCGGCGAGCACGATGAAGCTGTTTACCGCGGCCCTGGCCCTCGAGCGGCTTGGTGCGGAACACACTTTCAGCACGGATGTCCTGCGCGTCGGCGCGGTGGATGCGAAGGGGACGTTGAATGGAGATCTCGTGCTGCGCGGCGATGGCGATCCGGCATTGTCACCACGTTTCGTGCGTGGCGGGACTGCCGCCCCGATGGCCACACTCGCCCAGTTTACCGCCGGTGCCGGCATTCGCCGTGTGACGGGCGACCTCATCGCCGATGGCTCCGCGTTCGAAGCGCGACGTATTCCCGAGGGGTGGTTGTCCCGCTACGCCGGCGCGGGCTACGCCGCACCGTTCTCGGCGCTCTCCCTCAACGAGAACATCGTCATCATTGCGGTCACGCCCGGCAGTGGGGGGCGGAGCGCCGCCGTGGTGCTCGAGCCGGCCACGACGGCGCTGACGGTGTCGAGCACGGTGCGCACGGTGGCCGGGCGAGGCACGCGCATCAGCGCGCGTCGGGTCGGAGATGATCGGGTGATCGTGTCCGGAACGATCGGCGCCAGAGCCGGCACCGTGCGCTATCAACTCGTTGTCGGCGATCCGGTGCAATTCACCGCCGGTGCATATCGGGCGGCCCTCAATGCGCAGGGGATCACGGTTGATGGGGCGATTCGCGTCGGCCGCACACCCGAGAAGGCGGCGGTGGTGACCAGCCTGGTCTCGCCCCCGCTCGCCAGCCTGGTGTCTGTCATGAACCGCGAGAGCATCAACCACTATGCGGAACTGCTCTTTCGCAATGCGGCGCGCGGCGCAGGGCGACAAGGCGTGGGATCGGCGGAGACGGCGGGATCGGCGCTGCGCGAGTTTCTGTCGAAGCGGGTCGGCGTCGAGGGAGAGGCCGTCGTCGCCAAGGATGGGAGTGGACTCTCAGTACTCGATCGCGTCACGGCGCGCTCGCTGGTACAGCTGTTGGCTCACGCGCATCGCGCCCCGTGGGGCAGCGCCTTTCACGCCTCGTTGCCGGTGGCCGGAGAATCGGAGCTGCTGCGGCATCGCATGCGGGGGACACCGGCGCAGGGGAACCTGCACGCGAAAACGGGCACGACGAACGACGTACTTGGTCTTTCCGGCTATGTCACGGCCGAAAACGGCGAAATTCTCGCCTTCGCGTTCCTGTACAACGGACGCGACCGGTGGCACGCGCGCGAAACCATTGATGCCATGGGACCGACCATGGCAGCCTTCTCGCGTAACTGACCCTCGACCATGCTCTGGAAAGCAGAACGGCAGGACGTCAGCGTCCTGCCGTTCTGCGCCTTCGGGGATGGCAACGGGCGCTACACGCGGCGTGGCGCGGTCATGGCCGTCGGGTCCAGAATGGCATCGAGTTGCGCACGCGTGAGGAGCTCACGTTCAAGGACGATGTCGAAGACGCTGCGTCCGGTGTGCAATGCCGTCTTCGCCACATCCCCC
>JBDKIJ010000442.1:0-6463 GCA_039797155.1 Gemmatimonadota bacterium
CGTCCGATTCATGAGGTCGGTCAGCGCGCAGAGCGTGGTCGACTTGCCGGAGCCGGTCGGGCCCGTGACGAGGACGAGCCCCTTGGTGAGGTTGCAGAGGTGCTGGACCTCCTGTGAGATCCCCATCTGTTCGACCGTCACCGTGCCGTTGGCGATCGTTCGGAGCACGGCGGCCACGCCCTTGCGGTCACGCAGGACGTTCACGCGGAAGCGCGAAAGCCCTTCGATCTCGTACGCGAAGTCGGTGTCCCAGCTTGCGTCGAATTCGACCTTGTTCTTGTCGGGCATGATCGACCAGATCAGCGCGGCCAGCGTCTCTTCATCGAACGGTTCGAAATTTTCGATCCGCCGGATGTCGCCACCGAGCCTGAGGAGCGGCGGTTCTCCGACGCGCAGATGCAAGTCGGCGGCTCCACGTTCCACCTGCTCATGCAGGAGCGCGTCGATCGTTTGTCGCGCCTGCTGTTCACTGGCGAAGGGGCCATACGGGCGATCGGACGCGCGACGACGCCGGTGGCGGCTGGTGTCCGGCACGGTCGGATCGGAGGGAGCGTCCATCGCTGTCCAGGGTTCAATGCGGAGCCGCAGCTGCGGCGACTCGTCGTCCTGCTGGACCAGCCACTGGCGCTCATTCCACGTGTACAGGAACCGGATGTTCCGTCCGGCCATGACGGCCGGCTTGTCGTCGGGACCGGCCAATTCGCCGATCAGCCCCAGAACCTGTGCCGCGCTGAGGATCTGACTACTGACCGGCTGCTCACCGTCCGCCGTGACACACCGAATCGGCGTGTCGGCTTCGAGCAGGAGTTGGGTGGCGCCGTTTTCCAGACGCGGGAGAACGCGATCGAGTTGTGGCACGACTTCCGGGTGCTGATGTGGAGGGGTCGGTGCCGGTGCCGTGACGGGTCTTGTCGAGGCACTGGCTCCGGATGTTCCAGCGGGAAGACGATTCAATTTGCGCGAAGACACCTATGAATATCGTTTCATCTCCACGCGACAACGTGTCGCATTTCTGGGACTAATCGTTAGAGGTACCGCCAAATCAGCAGGAGGCAGGCGGTACCAAGTGCCGTCATGACGGTCCGAAGACGTGCATTCCATGACGGTAGAATTCCTTGCTGTGAAGCGCGGATGTCCCAGACGAGCTGTCCGGCGCTCGACAGCGTCAGCAGCGTGAAGGTCGCCACCCGCGGCGTCTGCGGCAGCAGGGCAAGCAGCGCCACGGTGGAGGGGATGGCGGACGCGATCAGCCGGCCCACGCGCGGGGCATCGGGGGCGCGGACCAGTTCAGCGCCCCATCGCGCGCCCCCCAGAAAGGTCAGGGTGAGCGCCGCATAGAGCAGAAACGTGGAGACGGCCGCCTCACGCAGCGGCGGGACCCAGGCGGCGATGGCCAGACAGACGAGAAATGGGATGAGCCCCGACAGGCTCACCACCCAGAGCGTTCGCGATGGCATGCGCGGTCAACGCGGTGCCTCTCGCGGGAGTTCACGCGCGCGCGTATATCCCCGCCATGCCAACGACCGCTGCCCGCCTCAACGTCTTTACCGAATCCGTCATTCGCGGCACCACGCGCCTCGCGAATGCCCATGGCGCCGTCAACCTGTCGCAGGGGTTCCCGGACTTCGATCCACCGCCGGTCCTGCTCGAGGGGTTGGCGCGGGCCGCCTCTGAGCCGGTGCATCAGTATGCCGTGACATGGGGGGCACCGCGATTCCGTGAGGCCCTGGCCGCGAAAATCACCCGCCACGCCGGACGCGCCGTGGACCCGGAGCGCGAGCTCGTCGTCACGTGCGGCAGCACGGAGGCGATGATGGTGGCGATGATGACCGCCTGCAATCCGGGGGACAAGGTCATCGTCTTCTCGCCGTTCTACGAGAACTATGCGGCCGACGCGATTCTCTCCGGTGCGGAGCCGATCTATGTGCCGCTGCATCCGCCGGGGTTCGGCTTCGACGAGGACGATCTGGCCCGCGCCTTCGCGCAGCGGCCCAAGGCGATCGTGCTGTGCAATCCGTCGAATCCGAGCGGCAAGGTGTTCACGCGCGACGAGCTGCTCACGATCCTGCGGTACGCCGAGCAGTACGATGCGTGGGTGATCACCGACGAGCCGTATGAGCACATCGTGTATGCGCCGCATGCGCATGTGCACTTTCACACGCTGCCTGGGGCGTTCGAGCGCACCATCACCTGTAATTCGCTCTCGAAAACGTATTCGATCACCGGGTGGCGCCTGGGCTATGTGCATGCGCCGGCGTCGGTGATCGCGCAGGCGCGCAAGGTGCATGACTTTCTCACCGTCGGCGCGGCGGCACCCTTGCAACAGGCTGCAGTCGGTGCGCTCGAATTACCGATGTCGTATTACGACGAGCTCACGACGCTCTATACCGCCAAGCGCACGCTCTTTCTCGACATCCTGCGCGGGACCGGGCTCCCCTTCACCGAGCCGCAGGGCGCCTACTACGTGCTCGTCGATATTCGCGCGCTCGGCTTCGGCGACGACACCGCGGCCTCCGAGTGGCTAATCAAGGAGATCGGCGTTGCGGGCGTCCCCGGCTCAAGCTTCTTCCGTGAACCGGTGAACCATCTGATCCGCTTTCATTTCGCGAAGCGCGAAGAGACGCTGCGTGCCGCAGGAGAACGGCTGGAGAAGCTCCGCCATCGGGTGCATGCGGGGGCCTAGTTGAACTGATTACCGCCGAAGGCCACGGAAAACACAGAAACCACACGGAGAACGCAGCCCATACTGGGCAGTGTCCGTGCGGTTTCCGTGACGTTTCGGCGGTCTTCCGTGGTAATCAGTTCCGACCGCTTGCGCGAATTGCTCAGCTGTTACTCGGCCCGACAAACCGATAGCCCACGCCCGGTTCGGTCACGATCAACCGCGGGGATGACGGATCGGGTTCGATCTTCCGCCGCAGGTGCGTCATGTGCACGCGCACGTGCGTGGCGAAGTCCCCGAACTCGCGCGCCCAGACGATATCCCACAACTGCTTGGGAGAGAGCGGCCGCCCGGCGTGCAGCACCAGCGCGCGGAGCAGCGCCCATTCGGTAGGCGTCAGCCGTTGCGGCTGGCCATGACGTACGACGCGTTGCGCCACAAGGTCGATCTCGACGCCATCGATCGACATTTGCGCCCATGAGCGGGCCGCCACGGACGTCGCCGCGCGACGCACTTGACCCCGCACCCGCGCCAGGAATTCATCCTCGCGCACCGGTCGCACCACGAAGTCGTCAGCGCCGGCATCGAGGAGCGCGACCTTGTCGTCGTCGGCTTCCTGATCGAACACCACAATGATGGGCACGTCCGTCACCGACCGGACGCGCCGGAGCAGGGTCATTCCTGCGGCGTCAGGGAGTCCCAGATCGAGGACGACCAGCTCTGGGGGCTGCTCGCGACAGAGCATCTCCGCCTCCGCCGCCGTGGCGGCCACGTCGACGACGCGGCTTACCCGCTGCAGCATCTGCACGAGGGCCTCGCGATGCTGCGCATCATCGTCGACGACGAGGAGCCGCTCCGGGTCGGACCAGTCGGTGAATAGTGTCGGACTCATCCGTGCTGTAACGCCATACGGTGCGCGAAAGTTCGCTGACCCATCACCCCGTCAACGTCGCCATGTCGATGACGAAGCGATAGCGCACGTCCGATCGGAGCATCCGCTCGTAGGCCGCGTTCACGTCGTTCGCCCCGATCACTTCGATATCCGAGGTGATGCCGTGTTGTCCGCAGAAATCCAGCATCTCCTGGGTCTCCGGCAGTCCGCCGATGAGCGACCCGGCCAGGGAACGGCGCTTCAAAATGAAGTTGAACGCCGAAGGCGAACCATGCGGTTGGGGTGATCCGCCAAGCAGCACCAAGACACCATCAAGCCTAAGTAGCGACATTTCCGCTTCCAGCTCATGCGGAACGCTGACCGTGTCCAAGATGACATCCAGGGAATTGCGCGCGCCTTGCATCGCGGCCTTGTCGGTCGAGAGCACCACATGGTGCGCCCCCAACCGCTTGGCGTCGGCCGCCTTGCTCGCCGTCGTCGTCACGACCGTCACCTCGGCACCAAGGGCAACCGCGAGCTTCACCCCCATGTGCCCCAACCCGCCCAGCCCGACGATGCCGACTCGACTTCCGGGGCCAACCTTCCAATGGCGCAGGGGGGACCACGTTGTGATTCCGGCGCACAGCAACGGCGCCACGCCCGCCGGATCGAGGTTTTCCGGGACCCGCAGGACGAACTCCTGGCGTACCACGATGGTGGAGCTGTAGCCCCCCTGCGTGCGGCGCCCGGTCTCCTTCTCCGCGCTGTCGTACGTCCCGGTCGAGCCGTTTTCACAGTACTGCTCGAGCCCCTTGGCACAGGACGGACACGTCCGGCAACTATCGACCAGACACCCTACCCCCACGAGATCCCCGACCCGGTATTGCGAGACGTCGGCGCCCACCGCCTGCACGCGCCCCACGATCTCGTGCCCAGGGACCTGCGGATAGGTGATCGGCCCCCACTCCCCACGCACGGTATGGAGGTCGGAGTGGCAGATCCCGCAGTACAGGATCTGGATCTGGACGTCGTTGGCGCCCATGGGGCGACGCTCGAAGCGCCACGGGGCGAGGGGACCGGCCGCATCGTAGGCGGCAATTCCAAGGGCAGGGATCATACGGGTAAACGTGGCGACCATGTAATACGTTTTCCATCGGCAGCTTCTTCCGTTCCTTTCCACCATCTCCCTGACATGCGTTCACTCCGCACACTCCCCTGGGCCGCGCTCGCCCTGGGTGGCGTCCTCGGCGGTTCCACGGTCACGCCGGTCGGCGCGCAGCCGATCGATTCCGCGTCCGTCGCCGGGATGCGCTGGCGTACCGTCGGTCCCGCCACCTTCATGGGCCGCCTGTCCGATGTCGTCGGCATTCCGAGCCCGTCCAAGACGGTCTTCGTCGCCTCGGCCGCCGGCGGCATTTGGAAGAGCACGAACAACGGCATCACGTGGCGTCCCGTCTTCGACGACAAGCGCGTGATCTCGATGGGGATGCTCGCGATTGCGCCGAGCGACACGCAGCAGGTGTGGGCCGGAACCGGCGAGCCCAATTCGCGCAATTCCATCGAGCCGGGCGGCGGCATCTACAAGAGCACTGATGGCGGCATCACGTGGACGCCGATGGGGCTCGAGAAGACGGAGCACATCGGGCGCATCGTGGTGCATCCGACCGATCCGAACATCGTGTACGTCGCGGCGCTCGGTGCGGCGTGGCGGAGCAATCCGGAGCGCGGGCTCTATCGCACGAAGGACGGTGGCAAGACGTGGCAGTTGGTGAAGTTTGTCAGCGATAAGGCCGGCTTCGTCGATGTGGCGATTCACCCGACGAATCCGAACGTGCTGTTCGCCACGAGCTGGGAGCGTCGCCGGACGCCGTACTCGCTCTTCAGTGGTGGCCCGGGCTCGGGGCTCTGGAAGAGCACGGACGGCGGCGATACGTGGACGGAAGTGAAGGGGGGCGGCTTCCCCGCCGGCTACAAGGGGCGCATGAGTCTCGATATCAATCGCGCCAATCCGAATGTCATGTACATGATGGTCGAAGCGGCCGAGAACAGCACCGGGCCGATCGTCGGACAGCGGAGCCCGAAGTTCAACGGCCTCTGGAAAAGCACGGATGGCGGCGCGACGTGGGCACAGATGAACAACATCAACGTGCGTCCCTTCTACTACTCGCAGGTCCGCAGCGATCCGAAGAACCCGGACCGTGTGTACTTCTCGTCGACGGAACTGCAGCTGTCGGAAGACGGCGGCAAGACGTCGCGCAATGCGGCGCAGCAGGTGCACGTGGACGATCACGGCATCTGGATCGATCCGAACGATCCGCAGCGGTGGTTCCTCGCGAACGACGGTGGCGTGGCGATCACGTACGACGCCGGCGGCAACTTCCTGCAGCCGCAGAATCTGCCGATCGCGCAGTTCTACGAAGTCGCCTACGACATGGCGGTGCCGTACAACATCTGCGGCGGGGCGCAGGACAACGGCACGTGGTGTGGCCCCAGCAAGCGGCGTACGCCACAGACGAGCCTTGGCTACTGGTACACGATCGCTGGTGGTGACGGCTTCTATGCCGCGATGGATCCGACCGATCCGAATATCGTGTACGGGGAATCGCAGGGGGGGAACGCACAGCGCGTGAATCTCAAGACCGGTGAGCGCATGGCGTTCGCCAAGCCCAATTGGCAGCCGACCTACAAGAAGTGGGAAGACTCCATTGCCGTGCTCCGCGGCAACCCGCTCGAGCCGGCGACCAAGGCGCAGCTGGCCGCGATCGCGGCGTTGCGGATGCAGCAGAAGCGCGACTCGGTCGAGCTGTCGCTCCGCTACAACTGGAACTCGCCGTTCTTCATCTCCCCGCACAATCCGGCGGTGATCTATTTCGCCGGCAACAAGGTGCTCAAGTCCACCAAGCGCGGCGAGGAGCTCCGCATCATCTCGC
>JBDKIJ010000443.1:0-3633 GCA_039797155.1 Gemmatimonadota bacterium
GACGGAATGATCGAGTCGAGCCGCCACGCGCGGGCCGATTGCGCCACGTAGCGTAGACCGGCTGGCCGCGTCAGCAGGTGATGGTCGATGATGTCGGGATACGACACCGTCGACGCGATGCGCGCATCGCTCAGCGCCTTGGTAGGGGTACTCCACCGCGCCGTGTCCCGCACGAAGGCTTCGTACGGCGACGGCTGCCCCGTCGTGATCGAGGTGTCGAAGTCATCGTTGAAATCGCCGATGATCCACACCGGACGTGCTGGGTACGTCTGCTCCGTCCAACTCTTGAGCGCGGTTGACGCCGCGAGACGGCGGGCATAGGAGGTGGCATCACTCCCCGCCTTCGCATGCAGCACGATCACTGGGATGGTGTCGACGGAGCCGTTCAGCGTGACGCGTACGCGGAACTCGACCGGCGGGCGCCCGGCGAATTCGTAGTCCTTGTCCGTGAGGATCACACGGCCATCAAGCACCGAGGCGACGGCGCTGTTCACGATCAGCGCGACTTTTTGTTCGGTATTGTTGAAGTCGCTGTAGAATCGCGCCCCATCGGTAACGATCGCATCCGTTGCCAGTACGCCGGCATAGCCGGTCAAGCCGTTTACCAGTTCGCGGAAGCTGGTCGCACTCACCACTTCCTGCAGCCCCCAGATGTCGACGCCCGCGGCGGCCAGCACGGCCCGCACCTGCGACGCCTGCTTCACTTCATCTGACGGGCCATTCGATGCATCGCCGAACCACTCGATATTCCACGTGCCCACGTCCAGTAGAGCCGCGCTCCCGATGGCCGGCACGGTGAACCCGGACGGAGCGGGCGGCGTCGTCGGTGTCGTGGGGGCCGTCGGTGTCGTAGGAGTCGGGGCCGTTCCGGTGCTCGACCCGCCACCGCAGGCGGCGAGTGTCAGGGCGATCAGCGGGGCCACCACCCGCAGGCGGTGGGACAGCATGGTAGCGAAGCAGTGCGTAGGCATGGGGTCGGACTAGAGGATGACGATGGCCGAAAGCTATCAGACCCGCCGATGGTGCCGCACGGCTCCCCGGAATGCCTCGCGCGTGGTACCCGTGTGCGGTAACCTTGCAGCGTCGCTGGTCCTGTCCCTGACCCCCTCGACCCATGATGCCGTTCCGCCATACTCCGCCCTGCCATACTCCGTCCCGCCCTACCCGTGTGCATCGCGCCGTGGTGGCGACCCTCCTCACAGGAGCGCTCGCCGTCTCCGCGCGCCCCGCCTCCGCTCAGGCTGATAGCCCCTTCCTGCGGGTGCGTATCGACGAGGCCCGCAACCGGGCGCTGCTCGATATCCCCACCGGTCAACTGGGCAAGGACTTCCTGCACCAGGTCACGCTCGCTACGGGGCTTGGCAACGGGGCCCTCGATCGTGGGCAGACCGGCCCCAGCGGCATGGTCCGCCTCGAGCGTCGAGGCAATCGCGTGCTCATGGTGCGCGACAACCTGTTGGCGCGCGCCCCCAAGGGTGATGCAGCCAATCAGCGCGCGGCCACCGAAGCGTTCCCGCGCTCCATCGTGGCGTCCCTTCCCATCGAGAAGGACTCGGCCGGTCTGATCACCGTCGACGCATCGTCGGTCTTCCTGGCCGATGCGTACGGCGTCGCCGACGGGCTCCGCAGCGGTGGCAGTGCTGGTGGCACGGCGGCTTCGGCGCCCGGTATCGGCAACTATCGCGTGGATGTCACGCGCAGCTATCTCGACGCCAGTCGGACGAGGGCCTTCGCCCGCAACGTCGAAGTGCATGTGGTGCTGACGTTCGTGGCCGATCAGGCGCCACGCGGCCGCGGAGGTGTCGCGCCCGATGCGCGCGCCATGACGTTCGAGGAGCACCACTCGCTGGTGATGCTCCCGGATACAGCGGGTTATCGTCCGCGCGATTATGACCCGCGCTTCGGCTACGGCGGGACGTCGTTCTTCGATCTGTCGAAGGGGTTCGACGGCGACTACCGCGGCGGCTACATCAACCGCTGGCGTCTCGTCCCGAAGGATCCTGCCGCTTATGCGCGTGGTGAGCTCGTCGAGCCGGTTACCCCGATCATCTACTATCTCGATCCGGGCATTCCGGCCCCATACCGCGAAGCGCTGCGTGAGGGCGGCAACTGGTGGGCCAAAGTGTACGAGGGCGCAGGCTTCAAGAATGCATTCCGCGTGCTCGACCTGCCGGCTGGCGCCGATCCGATGGACGCGCGCTACAACATGCTGATGTGGGTGCATCGTACGGGGCCCGGCCCGAGCGTCGGCCCCAGCTATAGCGACCCCCGCACCGGCGAAATCATCCGGGCGGTGGTCCGCATGGATGCATGGCGCTCCCTGATCGACTACAACATCTGGGCGGGGACGGTCCCGACGTTCGGCAACAGCGGCCCGAATGTCTCAGCTGAAGACTTTGCGATGGCGCGCCGCCGTCAGCATGCAGCGCACGAGATTGGACACACGCTCGGCCTGCAGCACAACTACATCGCGTCGGCGCAGGGGCGTTCGAGCGTGATGGATTATCCGTTCCCGCTCATCACGGTGGGCGCGAACGGTTCGCTCGATCTCCGCGATGCTTACCGCACCGGCCCCGGTGCGTGGGACTCGCTGGCCATCAACCTCGGCTACCGCTGGTTCCCCGACGCCGCGAGCGAAAAGAACGGTTTGGCCGCGATCATGAAGGACGGGATCGCGCGCAACGTGCGCTTCATCAACGATACCTATGCCAGCTCGAACGGCTCCATTCCGACGGTGACGCGGTGGGAAGAAGGGGCGAACATGTTCGATGCCATACAGCGCAGCAGCGCCGTACGCCGCCGTATGATCGATGCGTTCGACGAGCGCGCCATTCAGCCCGGCGAGCCGATGGCGCTGCTCAACATGCGTTTTGCGCACGTGTACCTGCATCACCGTTACACGCTCGAGGGGCTGAGCAAGTACGTCGGCGGCATGGACTTCACCTTCTCGATGCGTGGTGATGGGCAGACGCCGACGCGCGTCGTGCCGGCCGCTGAGCAGCGGAAGGCACTGACGATGGCGCTCGATGCGCTCGCGCCGAAGGAATTGACCGTGCCGGAGAAGGTGCAGGCGCTGATTCCGCCGCCACCGCCGGGGTTCAACACCGATCAGACGTGGATCGACAGCAATGGCGGGACGGCGTTCGATGCGGTCACGCTGGCCGGTGGCTTGGCGACGGAGGTCGTGGGCTATTTGCTCGATCGCGAGCGGGCCGCGCGGCTTGTGCTGTTCGCGGCGCGGGATGCGCAGCAGCTCACCCTCGATGAAGTGATCCGAACGATTCTCGCCCGGACGTGGGGCGCGACGGCACCGGTGTCAGCCGGAGAGCGGGCGGTGCAGCGGGCCAGCCAGCGCGCGGCGCTGGATGTGTTGCTCGATTTGGCCGGTGATGCGCGGGCCATGCCGGATGTGCGCGCCGCGGCGGTGGCACATGTGCAGCAGCTCGATGCGCGCCTCAAGTCGATGGTGGGGGTCGATGCCGCGGCGAAGGCGCATATCGCCACGGCGCGTCATGACATCGAAGCGTTCCTCGATGGCGACGATCAACCGGCGAAGCGCCCGCGCTTCCCGGTGATCACGCTGCCGTGGCCGTGATCCGCTGATCGCAGCCCCGGAAACAACGAAGCGGCAGG
>JBDKIJ010000444.1:0-12048 GCA_039797155.1 Gemmatimonadota bacterium
AGCGTGCGCGTGCTGCCGAAGGCGAAGCCATCGGCATTTTCCAGGAAGAACGGGCGCCGCTCGCGGAAGAACACTTCGAACGCCGACAGGTTCACGACGGCGGGATCCGCTTCAACTTGCCCGAAGTCCGGATTGACCGTGGCCGTGAGCGTCAGCGACTGCGGCAGCTTGATGCGCAGATCGCCACCAACCGTCGCCGCACCACGGCGCTGCGGCGTGAACCGGTTCTGCACGGCCACGGGATTGGTCTCGAGTTGGCTCCGGATATAGGGAATCAGCTCGGTGCGCGCCGGGGCACGCAGGGAATCGAGGCCCGTCAGCGTACCAAACCGACTGACGATCCCGGGCGCATTGGCCGGCGCGGGCGCCCAGTAGTCTTCCTCGCCGTGACGCGCGATGACCCGGACAAAGTTGATCCCCCACGGGCGCACGGCACCAACGCCATCGGGACGCACATCGTACCGGAGCTGCGACAACGGAATGCGATACTCGGCGGTCCACCCCTGTCCATCGACCTGCGCCGCCACATTCCAGACCCCGTCCCAGGAAGGGTCGGCTTCCGTGTCATTGAAGACATACATGTCGCTGAGCACCCCGCGCGGACTCACACCGAACACGAACGCCGTCCGGCGATCGCCGTAGCTGTCGAAACCGACGTAGAACTGATCGGAATAGATCTCGTCGTCGTCGCGGCGCCCCAACTGCTGCGCAATGGAGTCGGGCGCTGTGTCATGCGCGCGCACCGCTACGTACAGCGCCGCCGCGTCATAGGCGACCCACACTTCGGTCCGCTGGGAGGGCGCCTCGCCATTGCGAGGCGTCCGCTGCGTGAACCGCGTGATAGGCGATGGCGTGCGCCAGACCGGCTCGTCCAGACGCCCGTCGATGGTCACGGGGGAAGTCAGCCAGACGGCGGATGCCGTGGGCGGCGCCTGTGCGGCCAGTGGCGTCACCCACGGAAGCACCGCACTCAACAAGGCCGGGAAAAGAAATGGACGTCGAATCACCCCGGAAAGATGAGCGACTGGCGCCTCAGTTCCCACTCGGCGAGCAGGGGGCGGCAGTGTCCCCTTGTTCGCGATCGCCTTGGTGATCGCCGCGATCGTGACGCGGGTCCGGAACGCCACGACCTCCTTGGCCAACGCCTCGACCTCCTTCCGATTCGCCAGCGACACGCCGTTGATCGTCAGCAGCCCAGCCTTCTTCCGTTCGTCATAGCGGATGCTCCGCGGATCATCGGCAAACATGTTCAGCGAGATCTCCGGGTCATCGTGGAGTCCGTCGGCCTTCGTCGCATGCACACCCTTGGTCTCCATATGCTTCGCGACGCTGGCGTAATCGTAGTACTCCTGGATGTGGGCCACGATCGGCGCACCCTTCCAGAGCGCCGTGAGCGAATCGGCCACCGCCCGCTGCCCCGCCTGATTGCCGCCGCTGTCACCGATCAGAATGATCCGATCGAATCCGTGCGCCTTGAGGCTCGTCACGATATCCGTGAGGAGCGCACGAAACGTCCCCTCCCGCATGCTGATCGTTCCCGGGGATGTCATGTGACCGGTAGGCGGCTCCACGCCCCCTTCCGGCACGAACTTCACGATCGGCGCACAGAGGGCATTCCCCATCGCGCGGGCAATCGATTCGCAGTTGGTGTGCAGCACATAGTTGTGCTTGCCTGTCGCGAGCCAGGGACCGTTCGGCTCCATCCCGCCGGTGGCGATGATCACCGTGGTCTTCCCCGCCTTGAGGGCGTCGCGGACCTCCATCCACGTCATCTCCTCCATCCACACGGTGTTCCGGGCGGGGAGCGGATTCGGCGTGTCCTTGCAGTTGTAGCTGTTGGCCGTACAGTCCCCGCCGCCCATGCTGTTCGGGTCCCGCGGGCGCCCCTGAGCGGAGACGGTGGAAGCCATGGCCAGGGAAAGACCGGACCACCACAGCAAGCGGGTAACGGATCGCGTAGGCATGCAGGACTCCCGAACACGGGATGGAGTGAACAGACCGGTCCGCACACGGAACCGGACCATGGACTCGGGCAAAAGTCCCCCCGCAGCGGCCGCTCCGCCAGAGTCCCCGACGACCTGATTGCGCTTCCGCGCCTCACGCCCGAAGCTATGCGCATGCCCTTTTCCGTCGCCTTCTCCCGGATCCGTTGCCGCCTCCGTTGCCGCATCGCCGCCGTCTCGGGCTCGCGCGTTACCCCGCTCCTCGCGGTGACACTGGTACTCCTGCCGACGACGGTGCAGTCGCAGACGAGTGGGTCAGCGAGTGCCGCCTCGCTGAGCCTCTCCGAAGTGCGCACACTGGCAGAGGCGCATGTCGCCGTCAGCATGGTCCATGACTCGAGTGACCTCTACGCGGCCAAGCCGAGGAACAAGACGGTGACGGCGCAGCGGGACTTGGCGGCAAAAAAGGCCGCCACCCTCGCCGAGGTGCTCAAAGGCAAGGGGCTCACCGATGAGCAGTACCGACAGCAGCGCTTCCTCGTGAGCACCAACAGCGAGCTGCGGGCACAGTTCGACAGTATCGTGGCGAAGCTGACAGGGGCCCCGTTGCCCGGGCGTCCGGCGGTCACCGCCGCTGCCCCGGGCACCGTACCGGCGAGTGCACTCCCCGCCGGCCCCGTGGGGACGCACATCGGCCACGTCGGCACGAGCTTCGTGGATACCCCCGACAAGGTGGGGTTCCTGACCATCGCGCTCACCGAGGCTGCCGTGGCCTCACAGCATGCCACCTTTGCGCAGCGGACGCCGACCGATCTGCCGGCGATGCAGCTCCACGCGGGGCACGTAATCCATGCGCTGGATCCGTCGCTCGTGGCCTCAGGGCCCGCCAAGGGGTTCGGCGTGAAGCGCGCCGCCGGGGGCATCGCGCAGCACATCGAACTCGCCGCCAAGGAATCCACCGCCTCGACGAACGTCAAAACGCACGCGCTGCACATCGCCACCGCCTCGCGCAGCGTGGCGTCGCGTGCCGAGCAGGCCATCGCCATCGCCAAGCAGATTCAGGGCGCCACGTCAGCGGCCGATGCTGCCAGGCTCGTCACGCAGCTGGTGTCCCTCTGTGGCCAGCTCGTACCGGGCACCGATCTCAATGCGGATGGCCGGATCACGTGGGGCGATGGCGAGGGGGGATTGCAGCAGGCTCAGGAGCACCTGACCCTGCTACTCGCCGGAGAGCGGCGTTAGCAGCCCACGCAGCGGTGGTTATTTCTGGCGCCGAGCTTCTCGAGGAGTGCAATCGTCTCCGGGAAGGGGCGCAGGCGCTGCACCGGTCCGTTGGCGAGATCCACCGTGGTGCGCCCATCGCGCCCCACCGCCTTCGGGTCCGCCCCCTTGCTCACGAGATAGAGAATCATCTCGTTGTCGCCGCGGGCCGCCGCGTGGTGAATGGCGTTGTAGCCGTTGAGGTCGCGCTGGTTCACGTCGTGGCGCAGTTCTTCCACGAGATACTTGATCGTCGGCATCCAGCCATCCGGGGCGTGGCGGTGGGCGTTGCCCGCGAAGCCGTTCCCATAGCCCACACCGGCGGCGGCATGAAGCGGATACACGCCGATGCCGGGGGGTACCGCCTTGGCGGCAGAATCCAGCTGCCGATCGAACGCCTGCGGCGGAAGCCCGTCACCAAAGCCGCCACCGCCACCGCGCGACCGACGTCCAGCCGTCGTCGGCTTGTATGAGGGAATGGTGTCGTTGGCGCCTCCGGCCTTGAGCATCTTCAACGCTTCCAGATCCACGGCGTACGCCGCGCGCCAGAACGCCGTGGTTCCCTCGAGGGCCTCGAGGCCGCAATTGGCGTTGCCGCAGTTGCTGTACCCGAAGAACCAGAGGTTCTTGCGCAAACGTACGTTCGGGTCTGCTCCTGCCTTGAGGATCGCCTCCATCAGCTCGTAGTGCGTCGCCTGCTGGACCTGAATGGCCTGCGGCTGCGGATAGCGCGAGCGTGGATGCCACATGATGTTGATCGCCGCGTAGAGCGGCGTGAGGCCGTGGATGCTCTGGAGCTTCACATTGGCGCCCTTCTGCACGAGGGAGAGCGCCAGATCGAAGTGACCGTTGATGGTGGCCATGAGCATCGGCGAAATGCTGTCGGTGGCCGTGACGGCATCGATGTCTGCCCCCCCAGCGACGAGCGCCATCGCGCCTTCGAGATGTCCCTGCCGGACGGCATGATGCAGCGCCGTCATGCCACCCAAACTGCCAACCGTGGCCTCGTAGCCGGCGAAGAAGCCGTTGGTGGTATCCGCTGGAATCACGGTCTCCACCGCACCGCTCACTTTCTGCTTGGCATCGTACATGGCGCGCCCGGCCATGACGGCTTCCTGCAGCTGCGCGGGGGTGAGGTACTGCGTGGGGAGCTGGCCGAGGCCGACCGTGAATTGGAACGGCTTTGCTGCGGCTGGGGGATTGCTCCCTGGTGCCGCAGCCGTGGCCGCAGTCCGCGTGGCATTGAACGCCTTCTCCGCCGCGGCACGGATCGAATCCTGTGCCGCCTTCGGCAGCATCGAGAAGATCACTTCGTTGCGCTTGCGGGCAGCGGCCTGCTGACGCGACGTCTCCTCTGTCAGGTCGATCGCCTTCGTCCGGATCGCGGGGTCGGCACCGCCCTTGAGCAGTGCCGAAATCGCCGTAGGACGATTGGCCGCGGCAGCGAACATCAGGGCCGTCTGCCCCCATACGGCTTCACGGGCGTTCACGTCAGCCTTCCTGGCCAACAACGCGGCGATGGCCGAAATATCTCCCGCCTGCGCGGCGAGGTGGAGCGCCGTAACTCCCGTACCGGTGAGCGACATGGGGTCGGCCCCGGCCGTGAGGAGCACCTTCACCACCGCGCCCTGACCGGCCTTCGCCGCCACATGCAGCGGCGCGTACGCGCCGTTGCGTGTGACGGGCGTGGTCTTTGCACCGGCGCGGAGCAGCACGGTGGCCATCGCTACATCGCCCCGATCGGCGGCCCAGTGCAGCGCCGTCATGCCATCGCCGGCCGCCGCGTTCACGTCGGCGCGCGCCGCCAGCAAGGCGCGCACCGTGCTCAGATCACCGCGGCTCGCCGCATCCGGGAGCGCCACATTGTCGACCGCCATCACGGCCACGCTCACGGCCACGCTTGCCGCTGCTGCCACCGATACACCGCGCCAGGTCAGGATCGACGCCATCATGCCGGTCGTCTCAGGAAGGAGGAAGAAACGGGAAACCGTCAGGTATACAGCGCAAACGGGGCCACGCTGTCGCCGAAGGTCGACGCATCGACACCATGCTGGTGCAGGAGCGTCAGCATCACGTCCGCCATCGGCGTCCCGTCGGGCGCCTTGAGGTGCGTCCCACCGGGGAGCTGCGTCTGCTTGCCGCCCAGCAGAATGAGGGGGCATCGCCGGTGGTTGTGCGTGTTGCCGTCCGCCATCGGGGAGCCGTACATGATGGTCGTGTTGTCCAGCAGGTTCCCCTCGCCGTCCTGCGTCTCCTTAAGGCGCTGCAGGAAGTACGGGAGCATCCCCACGTGGTAGCGGTTGATCATGTTGAACTCCATGATCGCCTGCTCGCGCCCGCCGTGGTGCGACGCCGGATGGAAGCCCTTGTTCGTGCCGCTCTCCGGGAAGGTCCGGCTCGAAGCATCGCGCCCGGTCTTGAAGGAGAAGACGCGCGTCATGTCGCTCTGGAAGGCCAGCACCTGGATGTCGAACATGAGCTTCATATGCTCTTCGAACGAATCCGGCACACCGATCGGGGCCTCCGGGAGGAGCCGTTCCTCGCCGCTCGAGTTCTTCGCTTCCACCATCTGGATGCGCCGCTCGAGCTCGCGGACGTTCTCGAGGTACTGGTCCACGCGCCGGCGGTCCGTCGGCCCCAGCTGCCGCTTGAGTGACGCCATCTCTCCCACGACCCAGTCGAGGATGGAGCCGTTGTCCTTGCGACGCGCCGAACGGTCGGCGTTGTTCGCGCCGGCCCCGAAGAGCAGATCGAACGCCGCCCGCGGGTTGCGAATCATCGGCAGCGGCTCCGTCTCGGAGGCCCAGCTGATCGTGTCCGTGTACGCACAGGCGTAGTTGTAATAGCAGCCACCCGCCTGATCGAGATTCTCGATGCACAGCTGCATCGACGGGAGCGGCGTGTCGCGCCCGATCCTCTCGGCCACCAACTGGTCGAACGACTTGCCCACGAACAGGTCGGAGCCCTGCGTCTGCTTCGGGTGCGCCTGCGTGAGGAACACCGCACTGGATCGGAAGTGGTCGCCGCCGATCTCCGGCGCCTCGAACGCTTCCGCCATGCGCGTGTCGGTATTGCTCACGATCGTGAGATAGTCACGCCACGCCTCGAGCGGCTTGAGCGCGCTATCCGCGACGAACTCGAACTGCCGCCCGACGCCTTGCGGTGCCCAGAGATGTTTCGCGGCACCCCACGCGTTACTGCCGGCCGCTCCATGGACGGATTCGATGCACACGAGGCGCTGGCGCGCCGCGGCGGCCGATCCGCCCAGACGGGCGAGGGCGCGTCCCGCCGGCTCCATGGCGTCCAGGTAGGGGAGCGCAACCACGGCGCTGAGTCCCTTCAGGAAGGTGCGACGCTCAAGCGTCTTCTGATTCAACAGGTGCATGAGTCGGTGCTCCGGGGTTGGTCACACGGGGCGACAAAGTACATCGGGAGACAGGTCAGTTGGAGGCGTCAGCCGTCGCCGGCTCCACCCGCTTGCTGTGAAACGCCTTGCTGTTCACCACGCCGAGCACGAAGGCCGACATGCGGTAGTTCGACTTGGACGCGTCGCGCACGATGGCGCGAATCGCCGGCTGGTCATGATCCTCCGCTCGGCGACCCAACGCGTACGCCATCAGATTCTCGGCGAACGTGCGCATCAGCGGCACCGGCCGCTTGATCAGCGCCCGCGTGAGGTCGCTCGAGGTCGTGAGCGGCGTGCCATCGTACAGATTGCCGCGCGTATCGAGCTTCGCCCCGTTCTCGCGATAGCGGAGTCGACCCGTCACATCGAAGTTGTCGAGCGCCAAACCGATCGGATCGATGAAGTTGTGGCACGACCGGCAAGTGGGATTGGCCCGGTGGATCTCCATCCGCTCGCGCGTGGTGAGTTGCTTGCCTTCCTTCGCGCCTGCGGTCTGCTCCAGGTCAGGGATGTTCGGCGGCGGTGGCGGCGGCGGGGTCCCCAGCAGCACCTCCATCACCCACTTCCCACGCAGCACAGGCGACGTCCGATTGCCCAGCGACGTCTGCACCAGCACGCTCCCATGACCCAGGATGCCGCGGCGCTGGTCATCGGCATACGCCACCTTCCGGAAGTGCGTCCCGGTCACGTTCGGGATGCCGTAATGCTTCGCCAGCCGCTCGTTCACGTACGTGGAGTCCAGCGTGAAGAGCGCGAGCACACTGCGATCCTTGCGCACCAACTCCTCGAACACCAGCTCCGTTTCCCGCTGCATCGCGTTGCTGAGCTGCAGGTCGAAGTCCGGGAAGAGGAAGGCATCCGGGTGCACCTTCTCGAGATCCTGCAGGCGGAGCCACTGAGCCGCGAAGCGCGTCGAGAGCGCTTCGGCCTTCGGATCGGCCATCATGCGTCGGACCTCAGACGCGAACACCGTCGGCTGCGACAAGCGCTTCTGGCGCGCCAACGTGAGCAGCCGCTCGTCGGGGATCGTGCTCCAGAGGAAGAACGACAGACGCGTGGCCAGCTCCAGATCATCGATCCGGTAGTCATAGCCAACGGCAACACCGGTCGGCGCCTTCTCGAAGCGGAACAGGAAGTACGGACTGGCGAGAATCGCCTGCACCCCGAGGCGCACGCCACCTTCGAAGCGATTCGACGGATCGGCAGCTGCACCGCGGTCGTAGAACGCCAGCAGGCTTTCACGCTCCTTCGCCGTGATCGGGCGGCGATAGGCACGGGTGGCCAATCGCGATAGGATCCGATCGGCGCAGGGGCGCTCGGCCGTCGCCGCAGTCGGCCGACAGCTGAAGATCGCGTTCCGGCTCGGTGAATCGGAGAGCCCGGTGACCTTCGACGGCCCCGAGACGAGCACGTCCATCACGTACGCCGGCTCTGTCGTTCCCGCCGCGCCGGTGCCACCGGAAGCGCGCGACCACTCGTGCGGCTTGATGATGTCCTCGTAGGGCCCTTCGGCGTTCTTCACGAACGCCACGGACAACGTGTGCTGCCCACCGGCAATGGCCAGCGGCTCGGTGTAGAGGTAGTCGGCGCCGAGCGGCAGGTCGGCCGACTCGCTGTTGCGGGCGATGCCGCGGTCATAGCGCAGCAGCGCCACGCGCCGCCCGTCGATGGAGACGTCCACATCTTCCACGGGACGCCCCACACCGCCGCCCACGTTCACGCGAATCTGGTAGATCCCGTCGGCAGGGAAGACGTGCTTTACGACCAGCCCGCCGCGCGTCCCGTATGGCGTGCCCTCGACGCGATCCCACGGATGCTGCGAGGTGAAGGGCGACGCACGGAACGCCACCTGCGCACTCGGCGCCTTCCGGTCGCCGATGGCGAGCCGGCTCACTGCGCTCGCGGCGTTGAGGTATCCCTCGAGCAGCATCGGCGAGAGCGCCTGTGCGTCCGAGATGTTGTCGAAGTTCGCGCTCTTCGTATCGAGCGGGAGCCAATCGCCGGCATTGACGTCGAGCCGGAGCAGGTCGCGCACCACGCGCTCGTACTCCGCCCGATTGAGACGCTGGAAGGTGCGTGTCCCCGGATTGATCGGGGCGGCATCGACGGTGGTCTCCAGCGTCTCCACGAGAGCGAGGAGGGTGTCGCCGCCCGGACGCTTCGACCCCGGCGGCGGCATCATCTCCGTGCGCAGTTTGCGGATCATCTTCTCCGTCACGTCCAGCTGGGCCGTGGCGCCTCCCACTGACCAGCCGCGCAGATTGAGATTACCGCGCTTCATCGTGGGGTTGTGGCACGAGCCGCAGTAGCGCTGCACCGATGAGTCGAGCGCGGCCATCGCGACGCCGCGGGCACCGAATCGTGCCGGCGCGCGAACTGCAGACGGACGAACCGCAGACGGGCGAATCGGAGACGGGCGAATCGCAGACGGGCGCGGCACCCGGGCGGCGCCGAGTACCGGGTGCGACTTGGGACGCAGCAGCGCCGCCGATGGCGGTGCGACTGGTGGCGAGACCGCCAGCGACCACCCCAGCACCGCCGTTGTGATAACACCAGACAACGCGAGCATCACCGTCATGTCGGCCACTCCAGCAGGTCAAGGCACACGACATCGAAAGCCCCCGCCAGCCACCCGAAGGGTGCTGCGGCGGCCCCCATTACCAAGCGCTCAAGAAATTACCTCGCGCGAACCCGGAGCGCTGCACCGCGCTCCGGGCCCGCCGCCGTCGTGTCCGTCACGTCTTACTTGCCGAGTGAGAAACCGGCGATGTGTGCGTCCGTGTTGTGCCCCATGCGGAAACCCACCACCCCGTCGGTGCTCTTGAGCTTGCCGGCGGCGACCAGCTCCGCCTTGCTGTAGCTCGCCACTTCGGTGCCGTTGATCAGGCACGAGACCTTGTCCCCCTTCACCTGCATCGCGATTTCCTGCGACACCGGCTTCCCCTTGGCCTCGGCCTGCTTGACCGCAGGATTCGCCCCACCACGCGGGCCGTTCATCTGGAACGGGGCCGGTCCAAATCCGCGCACGATGAAGTTGCCGTTGCCATACGCCGCGCAATACAGGTAGCTGGCCTGCTCCGTGCCCATGTCGTTGCCGGCGATCACGATACCGTACGGATGCGCATGGCCGTTGAGCCCCATGAACTCGCGCTCCGAGAAGGTGGCCTTCACCGTGTAGTCACCCTTCCCCGTCATCGACGGATTCCAATAGGTCGTCGCCGGGCCCGTGGTGGCATGCATTCCGGCCCCCATCGTGACGAACTTGGCACTGTCGACCGTGAGCCCCGCCTTGGCTTCCTTGGCGTCGACCACCCCCATCCACCCCTTCACCTGAATCCCACCCTTCACGGCCTGCGACTTGTCATCCTGTGCATGAACGAGCTGCGGCATGAGGAGTGCGGCTGATACCAAGGCAGCCTGACGAATCCGACGGGAGGCAGTACGAGACATGGTGAGCTCCTGAATGGCTGTGGATATACGACGCGGCAACGCCGCCGACATGCCAAGGAAGTTGCCGGGAGAATGATGTTTGCGACAGGTGCCACATGGTGCTTCCTTAGGTCGCACTCCCCGGCCATCACCTCATACCTGCCATAGCATGCCGCACATCGACGCCGCGCGCCTCAATCAGCCGACCTGGTTCGATCTCTCCACATCGGACTTTGAGGCCGCCAAGCGGTTCTATGGCGAACTGTTCGACTGGACCTTTCAGGATGGTGGCGAGGCCCTCGGGCATTACACCATGGCGTTCCGGAATGGACGGCCGGCCGCCGCCCTTGCGCCAAAGATGCCGGGGCAGGAGGCGCTCCCGACGGTGTGGACGGTCTATTTCGGAGTCGCAGATGCGGCGGCCACGGTCCAATCGATCAAGGACGCGGGCGGATCAATGATGGTCGACCCGATGGACATCATGGGTCTCGGACAGATGGCCGTGGCCGTCGATCCCGAAGGCGCCGTGTTTGGGCTTTGGCAGGCCGGAACGTTCGCCGGCGCCGGCATCGAGGGCGAACCGGGCGGCATGTGCTGGGCGGAAGTGAACACGCGCCGCCCCGATGAGGCCGTGGCGTTCTACACGAAGGTCTTCGGTCTCAACGCCGCGCGCATGGAGGAGGCCGACCGTGACTACTTCACGCTGCATATCGCGGACGGTCAGGCCGTGGGTGGCGTCTTCGGCATGACCCCCGACATGGTTGGGATTCCGCCGCACTGGATGCCGTACTTCGTGGTGGATTCACTCACGCACGGCAATGCCGTTCTTGCCAAGCATGGCGGCACCCAGCTACACGGCCCCATCCCCACGCCGCACGGGCACATCATCGTCGCCCGTGATGCGCAGGGTGGGGTGTTCAGCTACATGAGCACGACGCTCTGACTTACTCGCTGCCACTCGGCAGCTGCGGCACACCGCTCGCCGCACTGCCCTTGAGGAGCCCAGTCGCCGAATAGATCGCAAGCTTCTCGCGCGTGTCGATGATGTCGAGGTTGCGCATGGTGAGCTGCCCGATGCGATCGAGCGGCGAGAAGTACTCCTGCCCCTTCTCCATCGTGAGCCGCTCGGGCTTGTACGTCAGATTCGGGCTCGACGTATCCATGATGGAGTAATCGTTGCCACGACGCAGCTCGACCGTGACCTCACCCGTCACCGCGCGCGCCACCCACCGCTGTGCACTTTCACGTAACATCAGCGACTGCGGGTCGAGCCAGCGCCCCTGATACAGCAAGCGACCGAGCTTGCGGCCATTGATGCGGTACTGCTCGATCGTGTCTTCGTTGTGAATGCCCGTCACCAGCCGCTCGTACGCGATGAACAGCAGCGCGAGCCCCGGCGCTTCGTAAATGCCGCGGCTCTTCGCCTCGATGATGCGGTTCTCGATCTGGTCCGTCATGCCAAGGCCATGGCGACCACCGATGGCATTCGCTTCCATGAACAGCTCGAGTGCGCTCCCGAATTCGCGCCCATTGATCGCGACCGGGTACCCTTCCTCGAAGCGGATCGTCACCGTCTCCTTCGCGATCGCCACGTCATCGCGCCAGAACGCGACGCCCATGATCGGCTGGACGATGTGCATCCCCTTGTTCAGGAACTCGAGGTCCTTCGCTTCATGCGTGGCGCCGAGGATGTTCGAGTCGGTCGAATACGCCTTCTCGACACTCATCTTGTACTCGAAACCGCTGCGGATCAGATACTCCGCCATCTCCGTGCGACCACCGAGCTCATCGATGAACTGCTGATCGAGCCACGGCTTGTAGACCTTGAGCGACGGGTTCGTGAGCAGCCCGTAGCGGTAGAAGCGCTCGATGTCATTCCCCTTGAACGTGCTGCCGTCACCCCAGATGTTCACGTCATCTTCGCGCATCGCCGCCACGAGCATCGTGCCCGTCACCGCGCGCCCGAGCGGCGTGGTGTTGAAGTAGGTCTGCCCGGCGGTGCTGATGTGG
>JBDKIJ010000445.1:0-3886 GCA_039797155.1 Gemmatimonadota bacterium
GGGTGTATCTTGCGGGGGCTCACGCCCCACGATCCCCGCACCCCCGCCATGCCCCCCAGCGCCGCATTCCCCGACGCCGTCATCGCCTCGCTCTGATGCGTCGCTACCGCCTCTCGTGCCCATGAGTGGACGATCGCCCGGGGCCCGCGCCGTGCGGGTCCTGCACGTGTCCGATATCCACTGCGGGCGCCCGTTCGTGGCCGCGCACGTGGAGGCGGCGTTGCACATGGCGCGGCAGTCCGCGTGGGACGCCATCGTCATTTCCGGCGATCTGTCGCAGCGCGCTCGCCCCCACGAGTTCGAAGCGGCACGTGCCATCGTCGCGCGCTTCCGCGATGTGGCCCCGGTGTTGACGGTCCCGGGCAATCATGATGCCGCCTGGTGGACGGCGCCGTTCGGCTTCGGCGACTTCACGAAGGTGCACGCGCGGTACCGCACGTGGATCGCCGACGATCTGGAGCCGACGGTGCAGGTGCCGGGGGTGTCGCTCGTTGGACTCAATTCGGCCTGGGGGACGCATCCGCCATCGATGACGTGGTATCCGCGCGATTGGCGTGTGAAGGGCGGGCTGACTACGGCGCAGTTGCAGGATGCGCAGGCGCGACTCGCCGCCGCCCCGTCGCATGACCTGCGGGTGCTGGTCGTGCACCACAACGTCGTCCGTGGCCGGTTGTCGAACCGGTGGGGGATGGCGCGGCCGGTCGCCACGCTGGACGCCATTGCGGCCATGCCCGTCGATGTAGTGTGTACGGGGCACGATCACGAGGAACGCGTCGAGGTCGTGCAACGACCGACGGGACAGTTCCTGTTGAGCGCGGCCAACACCCTGTCGAACCGCATGCGCGGCCACCGCGCGAGTGCGCTGAACGTGATCGAGGGCGATGGGGCGGCGGTGCGTGTCACCGCGTGGCAGTTTGCGGACGGGCGCTTCGAGCCGACCGCGACCACCGCCATGCTGCCGCGAGTTGCGCCGGACTCGGCGGTGGCGGCATCTTCCTCGTGATGGGACTCTTCGACGCGCCACAGCTCGGGTTCGACTTCTTCGGGGACGTGCCTGCCACGTCGCCAGCTGCGGCGCCGTCGGCAACCCCTCCGTCGGCGCCGGTTTCGCCAACATCACGCGACGCCGACGATGAGCGGCCGGCCCGCGGAAAGACCGCGACGCGAGCCCGGACGGCGGTGCTGTTTTCGCGCCTGCAGGATCTGGGGCTGCGTGGGGTGGATGAGCTGGTGCTGATGCGCACCCGCTCGGTCATGGTGTCGCTCATCGGCCGGACGCTGCGCGTGCACGAGGATTACGCGGAGGCGCCCGAATCGGTGCTGCGGGCGATTGTGGCGTTCGCCATCGCGCGGACCAAGACGGAGCGGTCCGCGGCCCGTGACGTGATCCTGTCGCATGATGTGGAGCGGGCGCCGGCCGCACGACGTCAGGAGCCACCGCGCCCCGGCGATCTCGCGATGATCGCCCAGCTTACCGAGGCCCACCGCCAGCTGAATGCCCAGTGGTTCGGGGGCGCCCTTCAGGCGTTACCCGTGCGCCTGTCGGGACGCATGGCGACGCGGCTTGGCCATTTCGATCCGGGGTCCCGTCACGCGACGTCCGAGATCGTCCTCTCGCGTCGGCATCTTGGACGCGATGGCTGGCGCGAGGCGATGCACACCTTGCTGCACGAGATGGTCCACCAATGGCAGCACGAGACCGGCCGGCCGGTGGATCATGGCCCGGAGTTCCGGGCGAAGGCGCGCGAGGTGGGGATCACCCCGGCGGCACGTCGCGACGTCACGCCCCTTGAGCGGCGGAAATCAGCATTGCGCTGAGCGACCCGGTTATAGATTACCGGAGCTCTCGGTGTCGACCGAGAGGACACGCTGTCGATTGTCCCCTGCTGACCGTCCCTTTCATGGCCACTGATACGCTTGCAGCGGCGATTCCCGCGCTGCCGTCCGTCGAACTCACCGCCCACCCGGGCGACCTGTTCAACATTGATGCGGCGCTCACGGAAGAAGAGCGCGCCATTCGGGACACGATCCGTCGTTTCGTTGACGAGCGGGTGCTCCCGATCATTGGCGACTGCTACGTCCAGGGACGGTTCCCCGACGAGTTGATTCCCGAGCTCGCCGAATTGGGCGTGCTCGGCGCCAATCTGCCGGAAGAATACGGATGCGCCGGCCTCTCCAGTGTCGCCTATGGCCTCATCATGCAGGAGCTTGAGCGCGGCGATTCGGGGATCCGCTCGTTCGCCTCGGTGCAGGGTGCGCTGGTGATGTATCCGATCTTCGCCTTCGGGTCGGAGGAGCAGAAGCGCGCATTGCTGCCGAAGCTCGCCAAGGCCGAGCTGATCGGCTGCTTCGGTCTCACCGAGCCGGACTTCGGTTCGAATCCGTCGGGGATGATCACGCGCGCGCGTCAGCAGGCGGACGGCAGCTGGATCATCAACGGCGCGAAGATGTGGATCACCAACGGCTCGAAGGCCGACATCGCGATCGTGTGGGCGAAGACCGGCGACAGCACCGAGGACAGCTCGATTCGCGGGTTCGTGGTGCCGACGGATGCGCCTGGCTTCCAGGCGCGCGACCAGAAGGGGAAGCTGTCGCTGCGGGCCAGCGATACGTCGGAACTGGTGTTGACCGATGTGCACGTCCCGGCCGACGCCATCCTGCCGAATTCGAAGGGGCTCAAGAGCCCGCTCATGTGCCTCACGCAGGCGCGCTACGGCATCTCCTGGGGCGTGCTGGGCGCGGCGTTGGCCTGCTTCGAGGAGGCCGTGTCGTACGCGAAGTCGCGCGTGATGTTCGACAAGCCGATCGGCGGTTTCCAGATCCAGCAGGTGCGGCTTGCCGATATGCTCACGGAAATCGTGAAGGGGCAGCTCGTGTCGCTGCACCTTGGTCGACTCAAGGATGCGGGCAACTTCACGCCGACGCAGGTATCCCTCGCCAAGCGCAACAACGTGGACATCGCCACGAACATCGCGCGCGAGACTCGGCGCCTGCTGGGCGGCAACGGCATCCTCGCCGAATACGGCGCGATGCGGCACATGGCGAATCTCGAGAGCGTCTACACGTATGAGGGAACGCATGACGTGCATTCGCTCATTCTCGGGCAGGCCATCACTGGTTTGAACGCTTTCAAGTGAGGGGTTAAGGCGGACCAGCGCCGATTGCTCCGGCCTCGGTTCACCCCTAGCTTCCTCTTGGCAGCATCCTTCCCTTCACGACTCTCGAAACGGAGCGACCGCGGTGAAGATCGCCGTGTGCATCAAGCGCGTCCCCGTCATGGAAACCAAGTTCGCGATCGCGGCTGATGGCACGCGCGTGGACGAGGCGGGGCTCAAGTACGACGTGAACGATTTCGACCTGTGGGCCATCGAAGCCGGCCTGCAGTTGAAGGAAAAGAACGGCAACGTCGGGGAGGTGGTCGCCATCTCCCTCGGCCCTGACACCGCGCAAGAACAGATTCGCAAGGCGCTTGCGATGGGTGCTGATCGCGGCGTGCTGCTCCAGGCCGCGACGGTGCCGGCAGACGGCTTGGCGATCGCCCGGGCACTGGCGGCCGAGCTCAAAGAGGGCGGCTACGATCTGATTCTGTTCGGTCGGATTGCGATCGACTCGATGAACCAGATGACGGGACCCATGGTCGCCGAGCTGCTCGACCTGCCGTGTGTGACCAATGTCTTCCGTCTTGATATCACTGGTGGTACGGGACGCGCCGAGCGGGCGCTTGAAGGCGCGAGCGAAGTGATGGAATTCCCGCTCCCCGCTGTTCTCACGATCGACGACGGGTTGAACAAGGAGCGGCTCCCGTCGCTCAAGGGAATCATGGCCGCCAAGAAGAAGCCGCTTGATGTGAAGCCGGCGCAGCTTGGCGATGCGAAGGTGTCGGTAA
>JBDKIJ010000446.1:0-3318 GCA_039797155.1 Gemmatimonadota bacterium
TAGTAATATCTGCATATGACTATTTTATCCACACTTCGGACCGGATGGCTGCTGGCGATGGTCGCGATCCGGCCCCTCAGCGCCCAGTCGACCCCGGAACCGCTGCGTCTCGCCGACGCGCTGGCCGAAGCCGATCGTGGCGCCTTCGCCAACCGTCGGGCCGCGGCCGCCACGGACGCCGAGCGGGCCCGCGCGGCCCTGCCCCTGAAGGGCATCCTCCCAGGCGCCCGCGTCGAGGGTGGGTTTGTTCGCACCACCGATCCGATCGGGGCCTTCGGCACCACGCTCCGCCAACGGCTCGTCTCGCCCGCAGCCTTCGACCCAGCGCGCCTCAACAACCCGGCCCCGGTCAACAACGTCATGGGCGGCGTCGTGCTCGACATGCCGCTCCTGAACGCCGATGCCTGGACGGGGTGGCGCGCCGCACGCTCGGCCGCCGATGCCACCGAGGCCGTTGCCGACTGGACGCGCCTCGCGACCCGCGCGCAGGTCGTCAGCGCCTACTATGGCACCGTCCTCGCGGCCGAGAAGGTCGCGACCCTCGAACAGGCCGACCGCGCCGCGCAGGCGGCTGTCCGGCAGGTCGAGCACATGGTCCAGCAGGGGCTCGTCACCAAGGCCGACGCGCTGCTCGCCCAAGTGCGGGCGGGTGATGTCGCCTCGCAGCTCCTGGCCGCACGCAACGACGTCGCCACCGCACAGCAGCAACTCGCGATGCTTCTTGGCCGCAGTACGCCGCGCGCCGTCGCACTCCCACGCGCCCTGCCATCGGATGATGCCGTGCGGATGTTCGCGACGCAGGACACCGGCATGGCCGAAGTAGCTACGGTGCACGCCGAAGTCGGGCAGCGGGATGACGTCCGCGCGGCCCGCCTCGCATCGCAGGCCGCTCGTGCCGATCTCCAGCGGGCAGGCGCCACCATGCTACCCCGCGTGAACGGCTTTGCGCGGTACGACTGGAATTCACCGACGACGCTGTACGCCGGCCGACCGAACTGGACGGTCGGCGTCATGGCCTCGTGGTCGCTCTTCGGCGGTGGGAGTGAACTCGCCGACGCCGCCGGTGCATCGGCGCGCGCACGCAGCGCACGCGCTGGCGCGGAGGGCGCGGAAGCACAGGCGCAGCTCGAGATCGACGCGGCCTCGCGTGCCGTCACGGTGGCCCTGCAACGGCTCGAGCTGGCCGCCGCGTCGGCAGCGCAAAGTCGTGAAGCGCACCGCCTGGTGGACAAGCGGTACACCGGAGGCCTCGCCACCATCGCGGAACGCCTCAGCGCTGAGGCCACCGCCACCGGGGCTGCCCTTGCCCATGCGGCAGCCCGGTACGCCGTCATCGATGCCGTCGCCCAGCATCGGCGCGCCATTGGCGCCGATCCCGGCGCACTTGCCCGACTCGACACCGATCGTCCCAACGCGACCACTTCCGGAGAGCTCCGCTGATGTCTTCTACCATCCGTTCATCGACGGCACTTGTCGTCACGCTCGCCGCGGGTGCCTTGACCTTCGGGGCATGCGGCGGCACCAAGGACGCGACGTCCCGTACTACCGGAACACCGATGCGCGCAGAAGGCACCACGCTCGTGCTGCGGGACACCCAGGTGACCGCTACCTTCGACGCCGCCGGTATCGCGGAACCGTTTCAGCAGGCCACCGTCAGCACCAAGCTGATGGGCACGATCACCGCCGTACTGGTTCAGGAGGGCGACGCGGTACGAGCCGGACAGCCACTCGTGCGCATTGATGCGCGAGAGCTTGCGGCGAAGGCCGATCAAGTCACGGCCTCGATCGCGGACGCCGAGGCACAGCATAAGGAAGCGATGGCCTATGCATCCCGTTTCCGCGCGCTGTATGCGGACAGCGCCGCAACCAAGGCGCAATTCGAAGCCGCCGAAACGGCGCTTGCCCGCGCAGAGGCGGGACTGCGCGCGGCGCGCGCTGGTGGAAGTGAACTCGATGCGGTGCGCAGCTACAGCACGGTGGTCGCCCCATTCAACGGGACCGTGACCGCGCGCATGGTGGATATCGGGAGCTTCGCGGCTCCAGGCGCACCGCTCCTCACCATTCAGGATGGCCGGAGCCTGCGCCTCAGTACCACCGCGCCAGCCGACGCCGCCCGCCAGATCACGCGCGGTCAGCGCCTCAGCGCGCGCGTGGATGGGATCGATGTGACGGCACGCGTTGAGGGGGTAGTACCTGCCGGGGCCGGCAACCTGTTCACCGTGAATGCCATCGTCACGAATGCCGACCAGCGCCTCGCGGCGGGGAGTGCGGCCGTCCTGTTCCTCCCCATGGGAAGCAAGACTGGGCTGCTCGTGCCACACGAGGCGCTGATTCGCGACGGCGATCTCGTGGGTGTCATGGTGCGTGGCGCGAACGGCGATGATCGTCGCTGGGTCCGACTCGGCGTGAGCACCCCGATGCACGTGGAGGTCACCGGTGGGCTGAAGGCCGGGGAGACGATCGTGGTACCGACCTCCACGGCGCCGCGTGGCACCAAGGCGGGGACATGAGTGAGTCCGTTCCGTCCTGGGGGATCTCGGGACGCATTGCCAAGGCGTTCCTGCAATCGAAGCTGACCCCGCTTGTCACCTTCGCATCGCTGGCGGTTGGAGCGCTCGGCCTGATGGCAACACCGCGGGAAGAGGAGCCGCAGATCTCGGTCCCGATGATCGACGTGATTACGGCGATGCCGGGTGCCTCCCCCGCGGAGGTCGAGAATCTGATCGCCCGTCCCCTCGAACAGCGGATGCTTGAGCTCCCCGGCGTTGACCATGTCTACACGATGTCCGGCGATGGCTACGCGATGGTCACGGTGCGCTTCAAGGTCGGCGAAGATCAGGAGCGCAGCGTCACGCGTGTCCAGAGCAAACTGGCCGCTGGTGCCGATCAGGTGCCGCCAGGCGCCCTGCCCCCCGTGGTGAAGGCGCACTCCATCGATGACGTACCGGTGCTGGCGCTGACGCTGCACAGCAAGGAATCGGACGCGAATGCGCTCCGGCAGATCGCGGTGCATCTACAGGACGAGATCCGTACGGTACCCGAGGTCTCCGAGACCTTCGTGACAGGTGGTGCCCCGAAGCAAGTCACCGTGACGATGGATGCGTCCCGCCTTGCCGCGAGTGGTGTCACGCCGGGTGAAGTGGCGATGGCGCTGCGCAGTGCGAACGCGCGTCTGCAAGCGGGCGAACTCACAGCACAGGATCAGGTCGTACAGATCGCGGTCGGGGCCCCACTCACGAATGCCCGTGAGGTCGGCAGCGTCATTGTTGCCACACGCCGCGGTACGCCAGTGTATCTGCGCAGCGTCGCCGACGTACG
>JBDKIJ010000447.1:0-2622 GCA_039797155.1 Gemmatimonadota bacterium
AGGCGGATCGGTACACGAGCCATACGGAAAACGGCTCGGCGGAAGCACGAAAGTGGTGTCATGTTTTGAATATACCCCCGAATCACGTCCCGCTTTCCTCATCTCATGATGCGCCTTCTCCTTGTGGTCTTGTGTGTCCTGACGGCGCCGGTCGCCTCTGCGCAGTCCGGTTCCTTCTCCCTGACCCCGGCCCTGCCGTGGCCCCCCGTCGCCACGTTCTCCATCCTCGGCTATGACCCGGCGACTGGCGAGGTGGGTGGCGCCGTGCAGTCGCGGGTGTTTTCCGTCGGCAATGGGGTGTTGTGGGCCGAGGCAGGCGTTGGCGCCGTCGCCACGCAGGCCATTGTTGATGTGAGCTATGGACCACAGGCGCTCGCGCTCCTCCGACAGGGGATGGCACCGCGCGACATCATTCAAAAAGTCTGGCGCGACGATCCCGATCCGCGCCCGCAGGACTGGACCAAGGAAGGGCGACAGTTTGCCGTCATCAACGCCCGCGGCGAGGTGGCGGCCTTTACGGGTCCGAAGGCCAGCGCGTACGCAGGCGACAAGCAGGGGAAATTCTGCACCGCACAGGGCAACATCCTGGCTGGGGAACCGGTGGTGAATGCGATGGTGGAGGCCTTCGAGTCGTCCGGTGGCCACTTATCGTTCCGACTGCTCGCCGCTCTCGAGGCGGGACAGCGTGCGGGGGGTGACAAGCGCGGGATGCAATCAGCCGCCATGCTCATCGTGAAGAAGGGAGGCGGCGTCTGGCTCAACAACGATGTCGTCCTTCGCCTGCAGGTGGACGATAGCGAACAGCCGATCGCCGAACTCCGTCGCCTCGTCGAGAAGAACGCCACCAATCGCCGGCTGCCCCGCCTATGATGCGCACGATCCTCTGCACGTTCGCCACGCTGTCGCTCGCGGTATCACTGTCAGCACAGTCATCCAGTAGTACCATCCCCGCGACCCCGGCAAGCGAGCACGTCGTCCTCGTGATCACCGATGGCGTCCGGTGGCAGGAAATCTTCCGTGGCGCCGAGCGGGCCCTCATGGGAAAGGCCGGCAAGGTGCGGGACTCGACCGCGCTGCATCAGGACTTCTGGCGTGAGACGCCAGAAGCGCGGCGCGCGGCGCTCATGCCCTTCCTGTGGGGCACGATCGCCCGCGACGGACAGATCTTGGGTGACAGTGCCGGCGGCAGCGTGGCGCGCATCACCAATCGCTTCAAATTCTCGTATCCCGGCTACAGCGAAACCTTCACCGGCTTCTTCGATCCGCGCATCGACAGCAACAACTTCCCGCCGAATCCGAACGTTACCGTGTTCGAATGGCTGAACCGGGATCCCGCTTTCAGCGGCCGCGTTGAGGCCTACGCGACCTGGTCGGCCTTTCGACGGATCATCAATGCGGAGCGGAGCGGTATTCCGGTGCGCGACGGATGGGATCGCGGTGCGCCGGTCGGGCCAACGGTCGAAGCGGAACAACTCCGCACGCTCTATCGCACGACGACCCGCATGTGGGGCGACAATGCCGTCGATGCGCTCATGCATGAATCCATGCGCCTTGGTACTCGCGGTGCGATGCCACGCGTGCTCTTCATCGGTTACGGAGAGACCGATGAGTGGGCGCACGACGGACGCTACGATCTGTATCTGCGCGCGGCGCAGCAGGTGGACCGCTTCCTCGAATCCTTGTGGACCGCGTGGCAGGCCGATCCCAAGACCCGCGGGAAAGTCACGCTGCTCGTGAGCACCGATCACGGGCGTGGCTGGGGACGGGAGTGGACCGATCACGGTGAAGACGTGAACGGCGCGGAGTATATCTGGAGCGCGGCGCTCGGCCCCGACGTGGCACCGCTCGGTGTGCGTCGTGACACACCCACGACGCAGGCCCAGATGGCCGCAACGATCGCCGCGGCGCTCGGCCGGCAATGGCAAAGGGCGGAGCCGCGTGCGGCCCCGCCCTTGCCGATCTTCAAGCCATCACGCTAAGCGCTTACGGCACGTTCACCCCGGCTGCCTGCAGCGCTTTGGTCAGGGTGGGAATGTCCGTGGCACGTAGGCGGTCGATCGCGGCCGCCTGCGACGCCAGCTCCTTCTTCAGCTGCGCCAGCGTGGCACGCTGGGCACCCGACACCGCGAAGGTGGACGACAGCACGCTGCCGAGCGTCCCCGCGCGCTGGGAGAAGGTGGCGTCCTGGGGCGGCTGCGCTTCGTCATCCATCTCGTTGGGCGGACGACGCGGGGCCCCCGGCATGCCGATCGCCTTGGCAAAGCCGGCCACCACGTCGTTCGCGCGCTTCACGTCGGCGGCGACTGCTGCCGGGACCTTCGCACTATTCGCGTCGGTTGTCTTTTTCACTTCGGCAACACGCTTTGACGCGCTGTCGGCCCGCGCCTGCGCATCGCTGAGCGCCTTCTGGAAGCGCACCACCTCAAGACGGAACGCATCGAGCGCCTCGAGCTGCGCCTGCGAGAGCATCTGCTCGCCATCCTTCAGCAATTCAAACGACTGCGTGCGCACGAATGACTGGCCGTTCGCGTCGGTGATCGTGAGGCGTGCGGTGTAGCGTCCCGGCGCCGCCAAATAGCTCGGCGCGCCGCGGTTGAATCCGAAGCCACCACCGAATCCGCC
>JBDKIJ010000448.1:0-4062 GCA_039797155.1 Gemmatimonadota bacterium
ACTCGATTTCGAAGACGTCCTTCATGCGCTGCGTGGCTTTGCCGAGCACGAAGGTGCGCGAGATGTCGGAGCTGTAGCCTTCGACCTTGCAGCCGCCATCGATGAGGAGGATGCTGCCCTCTTCGATGACTTGCGGGGTGGCGGAGCCATGCGGGAGCGCCGAGTACTTGCCCACTTGCACGCCGGCGGAGCCGTTGTAGCCGAGTTGCTTGTGGGCCATCTGCACGAGCGACTCGAAATCATCCTGCGTCATGCCGGCCTTGAGTGAGCGATAAGCGGCTTCGTACGCCTTGATCGTGACGGCGCTAGCGTGGCGCATGAGCGCGAGCTCGTGGGTGTCCTTCACCATACGGCAGCCAGCGGTTACCGGCGTTCCACTCACCATGACCACGCCCGGGATGTGGGCAGCGCCATCGGCGAATTGAAAGCGCACCGTCTCTTCGGCACCGATTGTCGCCGTGGCGAGCCCGCGATCGCGCATCCCCTTGGCGAAGAACGCGTACGGATCCTCGTGTTCTTCCCACGCGTAGACCGTGGCGTCCTTGCCGAGCGGACCGATCTGCGCTTGTTCCATCGCGCGCTCTTCCTCGAACTTCGGCGTGACGAGGAACGGGGCGCCCTTCACGGGGATCACGGCAGTGAGCAGGCGCTCACTGAGCCCCCACTTGATGCCGGTGAAGTATTCCATGGACGTACCGCCGGTGAGCATCAGGGCATCGATGCCCTTGGCCTGCATCAGGCGACGGGCCTTCTCAATACGCGCGCGGCGCTCATCGACCGAAATCGGGACGACGCCATCGGTCATCGAGGTAAGCGCGGCGATGGCCGGGGGCAACGCCGCCTCGGTGCTCGCGTCCGCGTCCGCCTTCGCACATCCGGAGAGGCTCAGGGCGGCCAGGGAAGCGGCTGATGTGCCGAGGAACTGGCGACGGGATGGGGTAGTGGACATGAGTTGGGGGAGTGGGCGCGCACGCGTTGTTGCGACCTCGTGCGCGGCAGATGGATGATGGCGACGAATCAGGGCTGCACGGAGCCACCGGGCTCACCGCTGCCGGTGAAACCGAAGCCCGAGGTGGCGCGGAGCGCGATGGAGATGACGGCGGCGGTGACTGCCGTGAGCGCCGCCGTGCGTGATCGCGAGAACGTCTGCTGTTGCACGGATTGCACGAGCGGCCGCGGAATGGCGACGGTCACGCCTTGCTGGGTGAAGCGTTCGCGGGTGTTGGTGACGGTCTGGGAGACCGTCATGATCACCGAGTCGGCGCCGAGGCGCACGATGCGACCATCGATTTCGCGGACCCCTGTACCGAGTTGCGATTGCATCGCCACCGTTCCGGCGTCAGTCAGGACAATGCGCCCTTCACCAGTGATCGGGGTGGTGTCGCTGGTGACGGGGACGTAGCGATAGCAGCCTGAGACCGACCATGCGGTTAGCATGATCCAGAATGCGGGAACGAAACGACCGGCCACGGAAGTCCGTGGCCGGTCGTTGTGACGTCCCGCGGGATGCGAGGGACGTTCTGCCATGATGTTACTGGCAGGACGCCGGACGATCCTGAGCCGGCTGCGGCGCCAGCGGGTTCTGCTGCCGCTCGTTGTACGAGATCGGGAAGAAGCAGGGCTTGGTCCCGCGGGTGGCGACCCACCGATCGGCGCGCTGGTTGAAGCGGTAGTGATCGTTGAGGCGACGGCCCTGGAGGAACAGGTTCGTCCGACGCGCGTGGATTAGCAGGTTGCGCGCCGTGACGCCACTCGCATCTGTCCACGCCGGGAGCCCATCCACGGCCCGCACCGCATTGATGCGCGTGGCGAATTCCGTCGTGTTGTTCTGCGCCAGCGCGGCTTCGGCCAGGATGAGGAGCATCTCCTTTGCCGACGTGGCGGTCCAGCCGACGTTGGTCGTGGACGACAGACGGCAGCACTCGTCGATGGCTTTCGCCATCACCGGATCCTTATCGCCGCTGATCGGATCCAGCAGCTTGATGCCGGCGATGCCGTCGAGCGGGCGCGTACCCGCCGCGGTCGGGTTGATGTAGTCGTTACCGGCGCGGATCTCGAGACGGCTGTTCATTTCGCCGCCGGTCGAGAACCACCCACCGTTGTTCTGGGCGACCACATCGAAGCGATACCGCGCGCCGTTGTTGCCGAAGGCCGCGAGGGCTGCCGTGGCATCGGCATTGGCGCCCGCGTCATTGATGAGCGGGTTGGCCGGGAAGCCGCGCGGCGCGCGGAGGGAGGTCCACACCGCCTTCGAGAACTTCGCGCGCGCGCGCATGCCCAGAATGCGGGCCTGCAGTGGCGCGTTGTTGATCGCGGTGGCGATGGTGAGCCCCTTGCTCAGGTAGGCCGAGGCGAGGTCGAACATCGTCGCCATCTTCGCGTCTCCCACTGGCGCACCGTTCTTGGTGCGGTCAGAGGAAATGACGAAGTCTTCGTACGCCTCGCCGATCTGCGTGTAGACCGTGCCGGCGAGGAAGTACGCCTGCGCGAGGTCGGCGCGGTTGCGAAGCGTCCCCGCCTTATCGTACCCCTCGAGCTTCGGGATCACGTAGTCGGCCATCCAGCGGGCCTGGCTGACGTAGGGATACTGACCATCGGTGTACTCGTTGAGCGGATCACCGATGTCGCCGACGTCGAGGAGGTTCCAGTACTCGCGCGAGCCCACCCAGGTGAGTTCGTCCGAGGCGGCGCCGATGGTGCCCACGAGCTGGTTGCCCGAGGCATTCACCGCGCCGTAGAGACCGGTCACGAGCGAGGTCGCGGCCGCCGCGGCTTCCGCGATGGCGTCCTCGGTGACGGCGTTGGGGTTCTTCACTTCCGTGGAGAAAATCTGGCAGGACGAGAGCAGCATGGCTCCCGCCGCCAGCGCCGCGGTGCTGACACCGCGGAACTGACGGGCCGATCCCCCGATCGAAATGCTGTGCTTCATAAGAATGGGGTTCCGGATCAGAAGTTGAGATTGAGCGCGAGCGAGAAGCGGCGCGGGATCGGGAGGCCGAAGCCGTCCGTCGCGTTCTGGAAGTTGTCGGGGAGGGTACCAGCCGAGCCGCGGCCGTTCTCGTTCGACTCCGGATCCTGACCCGGATACGCCGTGAAGAGCAGGATGTTACGACCGGCGAAGGTCAGGCTCGCATCGCGGAAGCCAAGCTTCTTGGCGCGCTCGGCGCCGAGGTTGTACGTCACTGCCAACTCGCGCCAGCGGAGGAAGTTGCCGTTCTGCGCCTGGTAGAGACCGGGCTCGAGAAGGCGACGATAGCCGCGGATGTAGGTCTCTGCCGCCGCCACTCGCTGTTCCGGCGTGCTCGCCGGGTTTTCCATGACTGCCTGGATGTCGGAGAACTCCTTGCGGTTCGAACCGATCGACGGGTGCTGCGACTGGCGGAAGCCGTCGGTGAGGTTCGAGATCATGTAGCCGGTGCGGTACTCCCAGGTGTTCTGGATCTTCCAGCTCTTGTGGGAGAAGGTGCCGCCCAGGGCGCCGGTCCACTGCGGGATCGACGAGCCAACGCGCTGCTCGAAGAGGATGCCGCTGCCGTCATAGTCGGCCAGGAACGGCTGGAGCGCCGACTGCACGGCCGAGGTCTGTATGTTGCGCGGCTGGGCGAAGTAGGCGAGCAGTTCCGCGCGGCTCGCCGGTGTACCACGGCCGTTGAAGTTGATCGGGACCTGATCGGCGGCGTTGTAGCAGGCGATCGGCTTGCCGGCGCTGTTGTTTGCCGGGGCCGTACCGCAGGCCGGCGCGAGACGCGGCTCGTAGATCGAGCCAAGAGGGGCGCCTTCCTTCAGGTAGATCCGATACCGCGCGTAGCCGCCCGACACGCGAATCGGCGGGGCACCGCCAAGGCTCGTCAGCGTCTGCTTGAGGTACGCGGCGTTGGCGAACAACTCGAGCTTGGTGTTGGCCGTTTGGATCGTCTGATGACGGAGACCGATTTCCAGGCCGTTCGCGTCGATCGTGCCGATGTTCGTCAACTGCGCATTGCGGAAACCGCCGGACGAGGCAAAGACGCGCGGCACGAGGGCATCGTCGACGGTGCGCTTCCAGGCGGTGAATTCGAGGGC
>JBDKIJ010000449.1:0-8389 GCA_039797155.1 Gemmatimonadota bacterium
CGGGGTTGCGGTGATAACCGGGTTCGGGGCATCGCGCAGCGGTGTGCGCGAGCGCACGGAATCCCCGTCGCCCTGAATTGATCTCCAGCGATGGCGCACGGAGGGCTGACGTTGGCCCCTGTCCGTCGCCCCCGCGAATCGGTACCCTTTCCCTTCTCGCCCTTTTTCCGCCTTTTCGATTGATGCGACCGTTCGTTCTGCTCGGTGCCCTGAGTGTGCTCGGCGCCTGCGCCACGGGTGGCGCCCGCCGCCCCCCTGCCGACCCGCGTTTTCAGATGGGGGACGCCGGGGCGATCGCCCGGGCCCGTGCCGACAGTCTGCGCTACCCGTACACGAAGGCCGATATCGACTTCATGACGGGGATGATCCATCACCATGCCCAGGCCGTCACCATCTCGCGCTGGGCGGTCAATCACGCGGCCAGTCCTGCCGTGCAGCGGCTGACGGCGCGGATCATCAACGCGCAGAGCGACGAAATCGTCATCATGCAGACGTGGCTGAAGGACCGGCAGCAGCCGGTGCCGGCCGTCGACTCGTTGGGCAATGTCACGATGCCGCCGGGTACCGCCGGGCATGACATGCATGCGCACATGGGGCATGACATGGGGCCGGAGAAGGGCGGTGCCGGTCAGATGACAATGCCGGGCATGTTGACGGCGGCGCAGCTCCGCGAGCTCGATGGCGTGCGCGGCCCGGAGTTCGACCGTCTGTTTCTGACGTACATGATCCAGCACCATCGCGGCGCCGTGGCGATGGTGAAGACGCTCTTCGCGTCCAATGGCGCAGGGCAGGACGAAACGATCTTCAAGTTCGCGAACGACGTGGAAGTCGATCAGGGGACGGAGATCAAGCGGATGATGACGATGATGCTGGAGATGGGCTTCATTCCGCCGATGCCGTAAGGCATCGGCGATACGATGTGCGGTTGCAGGTGCCGAGGTAGTTGCAGGTGCAGGTTTCACCACCATCCAGAGGGTTAGGCATGTTTGTTTCTTTCCCGCGTCGGGCTGCGACAGTCGCGGCGACGCTCATTGGGCTTGCCGCCTGTGCGCCGGCGAAGCCGAAGACGGCGCCGTCGCCGGCCTCCGATCCCCGCAACAACCTGAAGGCCGGGTTGTTCGACGCGGCCGAGTTCACGTCGAACATGAAGGTGGTCGGCAAGGCGGTGTCGCCGAATGGCTTCCTCGGCATCACCAACTCCGACCTCGCCTTCACGGGTAACTACGTCATTCAGGGCAACTACAACGGCCCGGTGGTGTGGGATATCAGCAATCCGGCGAAGCCGCAGCTCGTTGTTGCCTACGAGTGCCCGGCGTCGCAGAACGACGTCTCGGTGTACAAGAACCTGATGTTCATGTCGGCCGAAGCGCAGAACGGCCGCATCGATTGCAAGCCGGGTGGCGTGCGGGAAGCGGTGAGCAAGGAGCGTATGCGTGGCGTGCGCGTCTTCGACATCAGCAACATCAAGGAGCCGAAGCTCGTCGCGAACGTGCAGACGTGCCGCGGTTCGCACACGCACACGGTGCTCGAGGATCCGAAGGACAAGGAGAACATCTATCTCTACGTCTCCGGTTCGTCGGGGATCCGTCCGTCGGCAGAGCTGGATGGGTGCGCGGGTGATGTCGCGTCGGGTGAGGCCAACTCTTCGCGTCTCCGCATCGAAATCATCAAGGTGCCGCTCGCTGATCCGTCGAAGTCGGCGGTAGTCGGTCGCGCGAACATCTTCGCGGGCCTGAAGGAGCCGCCGCGTCACGGCCTGTCGGACGCCGACAAGGCCGAGCAGCAGTCGTCGCTCGCCCGCGCGCGTGCGGCCGGTGCCTTCATCGTGAAGAACCCGCAGAGCGGCATGGAGATGGTCGCGCCGCCGCAGCTGGTGCGTCCGCTGCTCGACAGCCTGGCCAAGGCGCGTGGCGCCTCGGCGGCGAACGGCGCGGATTCGACGGCGGCTCGTGCGGCGATCCAGAACACGATCAACCGCATGTTCGCGCAGGCGTCGGGTGGTGCGGCGTCGGCGAGCACGGGGGAAGTGAGCGAGCGCTCGCAGTGCCACGACATCACGGTGTATCCGGCGCTCGGTCTGGCCGGTGGCGCGTGTGAAGGGCACGGCATCCTGATGGACATCAGCAACCCGGTGAACCCGGTCCGTCTCGATGCGGCGGCCGACTCGAACTTCGCCTACTGGCACTCGGCCACGTTCAACAACGACGGCACGGCGCTCCTCTTCTCCGACGAGTGGGGCGGCGGCGGCGCGCCGAAGTGCCGCGCGGGTGACAAGCCGGAGTGGGGCTCGAACGCGATTTTCAAGATCGTGAACCGCAAGTTGCAGTTCCAGAGCTACTACAAGATCCCGACGTACCAGTCGTCGAACGAGAACTGCGTGGCGCACAACGGCTCGCTGATCCCGATTCCGGGGCGCGACGTCATGGTGCAGGCGTGGTATCAGGGCGGCATCTCGGTGTTCGACTGGACGGACCCGGCCAGCCCGAAGGAGATCGCGAGCTTTGACCGTGGCCCGGTCGACTCGACGCGCATGCAGATGGGTGGCTCGTGGTCGGTGTACTGGTACAACGGCCAGATCGTGAGCTCAGAAATCGCGCGTGGTCTCGATGTGGCGCAGCTGGTGCCCAGCGAGTTCATCTCGCAGAACGAGATCGATGCGGCGAACACCGTGAAGTGGAGCGAGCTGAATGCGCAGGGTCAGCCGAAGATTTCATGGCCGCCCAGCTTCCCGTTGGCGAAGGCGTTCGTCGATCAGCTCGAGCGCAAGGGGTGCGCGGCGCCGGCGGTGAGCGCGCTGCGTACGCAGATCGCGTCGGCCGAGAAGGCGAACGGCGCCGCGCGGAACACGGCGTTGACGGCTGCGGTGTCGGCGGCGGAAGGCGCGCGCGGCTGCGACGCGAAGAAGACGGATCTGCTCAAGAAGGCGCTGCAGGATCTGCAGACGCCGACGATGTAAATCGGAGCGTACCGTGTGATGCGACAGCGGGACGGGGCCTTAGGCTCCGTCCCGCTGTGTCGTTGTGCCGGCTATCGCGACGGTTGTGCCGTGGTGATGGTGCCGAGTATCACGACGTCGGGATCGAATTGCACCGTCTGTGCATCACTCAGCGCACCGAGCGGGAGCAGAATTTCCTGTGTGGGGACCGCCTGCACGGTGGTGGTGAGCTTGAGGCGGCTGCCGCGGCTGTCCGTGATGGCGATCGGGAGCCTCAGGCGGTAGGGCACCGCCGATCCCTGCGTCACGTGCAGAACGAGCACATTCCGGGTGGGATCTACCGTGTGGCGTATCGTGAGCTCCGCGAAACCGGGGCGATGCAGCCACTGGGTAAACAGCGTGTCGAGTGAGCGTTTGGCGTGGCGCTCCATGATCTGCCGGAAGTTCGCCGTGCGGGCCGTGCCGTGTCGGTAGGTGCGCTGGTACTCGCGAATGCCGCGGAAGAAGGTGGAGTCACCGAGTTCCGCATGCAGCAGGCGGAGGAAGAACCCGCCCTTCTCGTAGCTATTGCGATTGAGCAGCGACAGCGGGGTGCGCGCGCCAACGGTGTCGACCACGGGGCGCTCGCGGACTTCCTTCGCGCTCAGTACGCGGCCACGAATGCGCTCAAGGTCGGCGCGGAACGCGGAATCCCCGCGTGATTCTTTGGTGTAGAGCGCCGCGAAATAGGTCGCAAAGCCTTCGGACAGCCACACGTCTTCCCAACGACGTGGCGACACGGCGTTCCCGAACCATTGGTGCGCCGTTTCATGGGCGATCAGGCTGATGCCGACGTCGCGCTTCCGGAACGCATTGTCCGAATAGAAGATCGCCGTGGCGTTCTCCATGCCGCCGAATCGTGTGGAGCTCTGCAGATGCGCGAGCCGCTCGTACGGAAAGCTCCCGGCGGTGCGGGCAAAGAATCGCACGATGCGGTCGGCCTCCGCGAACGGGCCCGGAGCGTAGGCGGCGTCCTGTGGAAACGTCCAGACGGTCTGTGGGACGCATGCTCCGTCAATCCCGCTGCCGCAGGCCGTCTTGCCGAGGGTCGTTTCCTGCATCGCGGCAGCACCCAGCACCATGAGATAGGTGGGGATGGGTTGCCGCATGGCGAAGCGCCAGGTGGTGCGCCCGGCTGCCGTGGCACGGTTGGTTTGTATGCCATTGGCGACCACGGTGAGGGCAGAGGGCGCCGAAATGTCCCAGGTCACGGTGGCCTTGTCACTCGGGTGATCGACCGTTGGAAGCCAGTGGCGCGCGCGATTTGGCCAGTTGTCGCCGAAGGCGCGCCACCCCCGATCCTCGGTGCCGGTCGCTGGTTCGGTGATGATCAGGCCATCGGTGGGAATCCCGTGCCACTGCACGCGGACCCGCACATTGGCCCCGTCTGCCGTACGGAGTGGGATGCGCAGGGTGGTGCTATCACGCGTAAAGTTGCGTGGCGTCCCTCCAATCGTGACCGCGTCGACCTGCATGTCACGCAGATCCAGCTGGAGCTGTGTGGCCGTCACCGCGCGTCGCAGGGTGATCGTGACGTCACCCCGGATTTCCTTCCCCGTCTCGGGTAGGGTGATCTGGAAGCGGTAGTTGGTGACGTCGATCCCTGGGTGATAGGGATGCAGCGAATCCGGGATGACCGCGATGGTACGCGACATGGCCGCCCGCGGTTGCGTCGTCGTCGTCTGCGCGTGCATGGGCCGAGCCGCGCCGAGGGCGAGCAGCGCGGTAAACAACGGGAGCAGGTGACTGGTTCGGGGCATCGGAAGGCGGCAGGAGGGATTAGGTAGACGGTCCTCCAAGTTGCGGGAGCCGTTCGGCTTCGGCAATCACATCGAGCTCTTCGTCTTCAGCCACCTCGGCCAGGTCCATATCCTCATCCGCCGTCGAGGCTGTGGCGAAGCTCGGTGCGAGCTTGTTCGGTCGCGGTATGCCGAGCGCTTCCAACTGTTGCGCCTGCCGCAACACATTGCCTCGTCCTCGGCTCAGCTTGCTGAAGGCACTCTCGTACGCGTCCTGGGCCGTGCCGAGCGCCACGCCGACCTTTTCCAGATCGGCCACGAATCCATTCAGCTTGAGGTAGAGACTTTTCGCGCGCTCCACGATTTCCCCGGTCTTTTTCACCTGCTTCTCCTGACGCCACAGATACGCCACCGTGCGCAGAACGAAGAGCAGCGTTGAAGGGCTCACCAGCAGGATGTTCTGCTTCCAGGCATCCTCGGCCAGTGTGCCGTCTTCGGTGACAGCCATGAGAAACGCCGGTTCAATCGGTACGAACAGCACGACAAAATCGAGCGAAGCGACGTACGCGGTTTCGTAGCGCTTCTCCGAGAGGCCCTTGATGTGCGTGCGCACGGACTGCACATGCCGCCTGATCGCGGCCAGGCGTTCCTGCTCGGAGGCTGCATCGCAGGCCGCCTGGTAGTCGAGGAGGGAAACCTTCGCGTCGACAATGATGCGACGCTCCTCAGGGAGGAGAATGACGACATCGGGTTGTATGCGCCGGCCTTCGTCGTTCTGCTGGGCATCCTGCGTCACGAAGTGCACATCGGGGAGCAGCCCGGCCGTCTCCAGGATGCGCTCGAGAATCTGTTCGCCCCAATTGCCTTGCGTCTTGTTGGAACCGCGCAGCGCCTCCGTGAGATTTTTTGCATCGGCGCTCAGCGCCGAATTCAGCGCCGTCAACTGCTGAATCTGCGTACGCAGCTCCACGCGCTTCTCGCTGTCTTCCTGGGCGATCTTCTCGACCCGCTGTTGGAAGTCTCCAAGACGGGTGCGGAGGGGATCCAGCAGCGTACCCAGATGCACCTGGTTCTGCTCTGTAAGGCGCTTCGTCGAGTTCTCAAGGATGTCCTGGGCGATCACCTTGAACTGGTTGGCGGCATCGAGCGCCTGCCGGGAGGTGCGGCGCGTCAGCCAGATACCGATCGCAATGCCGAGGAGCAGCGTGAGGATGGGCGTAATGGTCAGGGCAATGGTAGACATGACGAGAGGATAACCTGGGGGACTGACGGGAGGCTCGTCTCAAATCCCGACGGGTCGTATACTGGGGGATGGGTCTCCATGTCGTCCTCGTTCACCCGGAAATTCACTGGAATACCGGGAATGCCGGCCGAACCTGTCTGGCGGCTGGTGCCACATTGCACCTGATTGAGCCCCTCGGGTTCTCGCTCGACGATCGCGCCGTCAAGCGCGCCGGGTTGGACTACTGGCCGCATGTTGACCTGCGCATTTGGCCGAGTTGGGATGCGTTCGAGGTGGCGTTGCCGACCTTCGGTTCGCCGTTCTTCTTCTCCTCGAGGGGGAGCACCATCTATTGGGATGCGCCACTCGGAGGCCAAACTGATGTCGTGCTCGTCTTCGGTCGGGAGACGGGAGGGTTACCCGACCGGCTGCACGAACGGTATGCGAGCCAGTTTGTCACTCTGCCGATGTCGTCGCCGCACGTGCGCTCCCTGAATTTGTCCACCAGCGTGGCCCTCGGTGTCTATGAAGTGCTGCGCCAGCGGCAGCTGCGTCAGGCTGCCATTCCTTCACCTGCGATTCCATGACCCGATTCCATTCCCGCCGTCGGTTCGTTGCCGCCATCCTGGTCACGCTCTCGACGCTCCGTCCGTCGGTCGCTGCGGCGCAGGCTCCGCTCGACGCCGATCCGCGCATCACGCAACTCGTCGCTGCCGTTTCGCAGGAGCGGCTGCAGGCGACCGTCACCAAGTTGGCAAGTTTCGGCACGCGTTCGACGCTCTCGGATACCGTCTCCACCACGCGGGGAATCGGGGCTGCCCGCCGATGGATCTATGAAGAGTTCCGGCGGGCCAGTCCGAAGTTGCAGGTGTCCTTTGATCGGCACATGCTGGCGCAGCAGGGGCGGATTACGCGTGAGGTTGAGCTGGTCAATGTGATTGCGGTGTTGCCCGGGAAGAGCGATCGCCGCATCTATGTTACAGGGCACTACGATACGGTGAATCCTCGGGGCAACGCCCCGAACAACCGTGGTGTCGGTTCAGCGCCGGCCGGGAGCGGCGATGCCCAGATGCGTGCAGAGATGGATCACAACGCGGATGCGCCAGGCGCGAATGATGATGGGAGCGGTACGGCCCTCACGATGGAGCTGGCACGCGTCTTCGCGAATAGCGGGATCGAGTTTGATGCCACGCTGGTCTTCGCCATGTGGGCGGGGGAAGAGCAAGGGCTGATCGGCGCCATGGCGCATGCGCAGGCACTGGCGAAGGCCAAGACGGTTGTGACGGCCAACTTCAACAACGACATCGTCGGCAACAGCCTCGGTGGCAACGGCATCATCGATGCCGAGAGCGTCCGCATCTACTCGCTGGGGCCCGAGGATTCGATGAACCGCTCGCTCGCGCGCTACATCGCGCGCGTGGCTGGGATCTATGTCCCGTCGCATACCATCCGACTGATGGCGCGGGAGGATCGCTTCGGACGTGGGAGCGATCATTCCTCGTTTACGGCCTTCGACTTCCCTGCGGCCGTCTTCCGCGAAGCGAATGAGAATTATCAGCGGCAGCACAATGCGGAGGACAAGCCCGAGGCGATGGATTTCCGCTATCTGGCGCAGAACACCCGCGTGAACGCGGCGGCGGTAGCTTCGCTTGGTCTGGCACCATTGGCGCCGCAGGTGACGACGGCTGGTGGCATCATGACGATCAGTCGCGGCACCACTGGCTACGATGCGGCCCTGCAGTGGGTCGCATCACCGGGTGCCGCAGGGTACCGGATTTATTGGCGCACGGCGTGGAGCAACGACTGGGAGAAGTCGCAGTATGTCGGCGACGTCACGCGGTTCACGCTCCCCAATGTGTCGATTGACGACTACGTGTTTGGCGTGGCCGCCGTCGACGCGGCCGGGAACGAGAGCCTTGTGCGTGCCTTCGTATCGCCCGTGCGTCGCATGCAGGAAGTCAAGCTCAAGAACTGAATGACGTCGTGGCCGCGCGTCAAAGGCGCGCGGCCACCATGCGGCGCAGCGTACCGTCTTCGAGATATTTCCGCAGGTGCACACCGGGGCAGCCGGTGTCAGCGTAATGGTAATGTCCGCCAATGCGATCGATGGGCAGGTCGAACCGCTTGAGTGCCCATCTCATGAGGTCGGCAATCGCCTCAAGTTGTGCCAGCGTCGGTTCCTGCTTGTCGTAATTGCCGATGATGCTGATGAGGAAGTGGCCGCCGGGATTGTACGCGGTGTTCGTTTCCCCCATGAAGCGCCAATCGCGCCCTTCGAACACGGTGCCATTCAGCCCCATGAGGAAGTGATAGGGGACATCCCACCAGTTACGATCGCGCGCTCCCCACGCCTGCAGGTTACGGAGCCGTTGCGCTGGGTCATCGCTCGGACGGAGGATCTGCGCGTCGCCCGTGTGATGCAGCGTGACGTGCGTGATGCGATGCGGGATGCGC
>JBDKIJ010000450.1:0-8618 GCA_039797155.1 Gemmatimonadota bacterium
CAACCCTGACCTGTACCGCAACGCGCGCCGGGCTCACGGTGTCCACGCTCTACACGATCACCGGGACGGACGGGAAGCCGCAGTCCAAGATCGATGACGCGACCACCAGCAGCGTGACGACCGTGACCACCGTCAAGGGCACGATGACGCGCGGCCGCGATGGCGAAGTCACCGCCACGGTGGATAACCGCAGCTCGCGCACAGTGACGGGGATGGCGCCGACCAGCGCCAACCGCACGGTCAACGGTACCTCCACGAGCAAGGAAGTGTCGAACGGCACGAACCGCGAGGGCGCCAAGTTCTCGTCGACGCGTGAAGCCTCCGACGAAACGAAGAACCTCGTCATTCCCAACGGCACGGAGGCGCAAAGCTTCCCGAAGAGTGGCTCGGTATCGCGGACCATGAAGGTCACGGTCACGATCGATGGCACGACGACCACGAAGACGCGTTCGGAGACGATCACGTACGACGGCTCGGCGACGGCCAAGATTGTCATCAATGACAACGGCAATACGAAGAATTGCACGATGGCCTTGCCGCGCTCGAAGCCCGTCTGCCAGTAAGGGTGTAGAACCCTCCAATCACAAAGCGCCCGCGGTGACCATCACCGCGGGCGCTTTGCCATTCCCTCACCGCGGCGCACCTATCGCACTCGCACCCCGACGCGGTGCACGACCGGCGCACCAGCGCGTCGCGGCTCGACCGCGTAGTCAAGCAGGAAATGATCGATGGCGACGCCAACGCCACCAGTCAACGCGGCCTCCGTTGCGACGCGCGGCGCACGGACTCCAGCGCGCGCCGTGATCGCGACCCCCTGAATCGGCACATACGACGCCTCCAGGGCACCGATCGGACGCACGAAGCCATCGGACTCCACCGTCACCTGCGTGACGGCTCCGAGGTCCCATGCGACATGCACGGGCCGCATCGCTGACCAGCCGATCGACACCCGCTCCGCGTGCGTCGCATCCAATCTGGTGCGCGGTGCCCCCAGATGCTGCGCACTGACGCCGAACGTCCCCACCCAGAGCGGCATCTGCATCCCCGCATCAAGCGTCACGCTTCCCTCGCGATCAAACCCGAGACGCTCTTCAACGTATCGGGCCGCGATTCCCACCTTCGCGCGCTTGAGCCCGCGCGCCGCACCGATGGTGAAAGCCGACCTTCCCGCCGAGACGCGCGCCGGCTGAAACCCGATCACGGCGGGAAGGGCGACCTGATCGCGCGCATCGAACTCCAGATGCTGCGCCCCAATACCGATGGTGACCGGTCCGACCGTTGTGAGGGTCGCGGCGGACCCGGCGGTCATCCGGGCGGCATCGCGCTGCACCGAGAACGCCACCCCACGTGCCGTAGCAAGCATCGCCGGGTTGTAAAACAGCGCATCGGCATCGGTCGACGTGACGGCGGCGTCGCCGAGTGCCATCGCGCGGGCACTGGCGGGGACGTGGAGGATGCGCGGCGTGGGAGACTGCGCCGCGACGGGTGGGGTGATGATGGCGCTGGCCATCAGGGCAGAAGCGATGACGCATCGGAGGCCGCCGGTACGACCGGTGACGTGATGCGCGGCGCGCGACGACTTGCGTGGACGTGAGCACATGCGTCTAATGAACGCCATGGCTGAGCCGCTCGCCACCACCCAACTGACCCCCGCCACCGATTGGCGTCTGGGCGCCAACGTCCCGCAATCGACGCGCCCGTGGTTGCGCGCCTTGGGCAGCTGGCTCATGCGCCGCGCCGGCTGGCGCTTCGAGGGGCAGATGCCCAACCTCACGCACTTCGTCGTGATCGTCGCGCCCCACACCTCCAATTGGGACTTTCCTGTAGGGCTGGCCGGTAAGTGGGCCCTGGGCTTCGACGCGACCTTCTGGGCCAAGGACACGCTGTTTCGTTGGCCGCTCGGGTGGTTCATGCGCGCGAACGGTGGCATCCCCGTCGACCGCAAGAACAAGAGCAACGTCGTCCCGGACACCATTGCCGCATTCGCAACCCGCCCGCGCATGGCCCTCGTCCTGTCACCGGAAGGGACCCGCAAGAAGGTCGAGCGGTGGCGCACCGGCTTCTGGCACGTGGCGAAGGGGGCCAACGTCCCCATCTGCTGCGTCGCGCTCGATTGGCAGCGCAAGGTCATCCGCCTTGGCCCGACCACGATGCCCGAGGAGGAACATCCCGACGACGGCATCGCGCGGATGCGCCAGTACTTCGACGGGGTGGTTGGCTACAACCCGCTCCAACAGGGGTGAGGGGATGAACGTAGGGGAGGCGTGACCCTCACCCTTCGCGTGTTCGTACATACCGTGGCCATGCTCGCCCTCGCGAGCCAGGCAATCACGGCCCAGACGGCCTCGCCCTCTACGACTACAGCCCGCGCCGTGCGCGCCGTACGTCCCCCGGTGCTCGATGGGCGTGAGGACGATGACGTGTGGCGCACGGCGCCGGTGATCCGCGGGTTTCGCCAATTCGATCCCGGGGAAGACCTGCCCGCCGCCTTCGAGACCGAAGCGCGCGTGGCGTACGACGATCGATCGCTCTACGTGATCGTGCGCGCCTTCGACCCACATCCCGACAGTATCATCACGCCGCTCTCACGACGCGACGTGAAAACGGTCAGCGACCAGCTCAAGATCATCATCGACGGCTATCTCGATCGACGGAACGGCGTCGAGATGGCAGTGAATCCCGCCGGCGTCAAGCGGGACTACGCGATCTACAACGACATCATCGAAGACCCCACATGGGACGGCGTCTGGGACGTCGCCACGCGCATTGATTCCCTCGGCTGGGTCGCGGAATTCCAGGTGCCCTTCAGCCAACTGCGCTTCCCCGCCGGCGAGACGCTGCGCGTCGGCTTCGGAATCTGGCGCGACGTCGCGCGGCGCAACGAACGCAGCGCCTGGCCACTGTATCGGCAATCCCAGCGGACGTTGATGGCGCAGCTCGGCACGCTGGAAGGCATGCGCAACGTCCCGACGCCACGGCGGCTCGAGCTCCTCCCCTACACCGTGTCGCGCAGCGTGCCCCGACCGGGGACCCGCCCAGCGGGACAACAGGGGGAGTTTGCCGGCGGACTTGATCTCAAGGCCGGTATCGGCAGTCACATCACCGTGGATGCCACGGTCCGCCCCGATTTCGGTCAGGTGGAAGCGGATCCGGCGGTCCTCAACCTCTCGGCCTTCGAGATCCGCTTCGACGAACGGCGTCCGTTCTTTCAGGAGGGCGCCGGGCTGTATCGCTGTGGTGGCCCTTGTGAAGGGACGTTCTATTCGCGGCGCATTGGGCGCACGCCGCAACTGCGGCGCAGCGCGGCCGATCCCGTGTTTACCGATATCTCGGCTGCGGCAAAGATTACTGGCCGCTACGAAAATGGCGTGTCGTTCGGGATCGTGAACGCGACGACGGAACGGGTGCAGGACGCCGATCGACAAACGATCGAACCCGGGACCAACACGTTCGTCCTTCGGGCCTTGCGCGACCTGCGCCGCGGCCAATCGCAATTCGGCATGCAGCTGGTAGACCTGCGCCGCCAATTGGATCCCACGACAGAACCGTATTTGCGCCGCAGCGCCACGACGCTGGTCGTGCAGGGCTTTCACCGATTCGATCGGAACCGGTGGGAATGGTCGGCATACGGTGGTCTGAACGAAGTCCGCGGGAGCGCGAACGCCATCGCGCTGACGCAACGGAACAGCGTGCATTTCTTCCAGCGTCCTGATCACGAAGTCGCGTACGATTCCACCCGCACCCGCATGGGGGGCTACTCAGTCTCGAGCAGTGTGCGGAAGATCGGCGGCAGGGTGCGCTATGACGGCACCATCCGCTATGCCTCGGCTTCGTCGGAATTCAATGATGCCGGGTTCGTGAACCTCATCAACGACATATCGATCCGACAGCAGGTGGACCTGCGACAGCTGCGCCCGTCGCGGTTCCTCCGGTCCGCCTTTTCCTTCGCGGCGGCCGAATCGCACTGGACAACCAGCGGACGGCTCTCCGCGCAAACGGGGCAGCTGCACACCAGCGGATCATTGCACAACAACTGGTCGGGCGCCATCACGTTGACCGCCAGCGATGTCGGTAGCCCGGTGTGCGTGAGCTGCGCCCGTGGCGGCGCGGCGCTGCGCCAGAGTGGCAAGTACGGCGTACGCCTCGACGTGGTCGGTGACCCGCGTCCAGCCATTGCCCCGCGCTTCGCCTATCGGGTCGGCACCGGCGACGTCGGACGGAGCTGGTACCGGGGCGGCGATGCCGGCGTGGAGCTGCGAGGTGCCAGTCGCTTCTCCGGATCGATATTGCTGGGCTATGACGAAGTCACCAATGACCAGCAGTGGATTGCGAACTATGGCCACTTCCTGAGCGACACCACGCACTACACCTTTGCGCGCCTCCACCAGCACATTTTCTCCCTCACTGGACGAGCGAACTGGACGGCGACCCCGACGTTGTCACTCCAGCTTTACGCGCAGCCCTTCGTCACCACCGGGGACTACGCCGCCTGGCGCCAACTCGGTGTGCCAACCGCGAATACCTACGCCGATCGTTTCCGCCCGTGGCGCACATCGGTACCGGCTGGATTCCGGGTCACCCAGTTCAACTCCAATGCCGTGCTCCGGTGGGAATACCGCCCGGCGAGCACGCTCTTTCTGGTATGGCAACAGGGGCGGAGCGGCGCCTTGGCAGGACGCGGCACCTTTGCGCCGACGCGCGACGTTTGGGACCTCTTCGCCGAACGCCCACTCAACACCTTGGTGCTCAAGCTCAGCTACTGGTTCAATCCGTAGCGACACGGCAGGATACACGTCCGGGTGGGGGCAGTAAAACATGACGGTATCGTCGTGTTTTTCACCCTACCCTCTTCCGCTGCCTCGCCCCCGACACGCACTTTTCGGCATCCCTTACGGAGAGACCCGAATGCGTGTGACAACCGTCGGCGTGATTGGTGCCGGCGCCATGGGGAGCGGCATTGCGGCGCATGCCGCATCAGCGGGATGTCGTGTCATCCTGCTCGACATTCCCGGTGATGCCAATCCCGCCTCACCGCTGCGCAACGCGCCGGCCCTGACCGGGCTGCAGAAAGCGCTCAAGGCGAAGCCCGCCGCCTTTCTTGACGCCACAGCGGCCGCACGGATCCGCACCGGGAACACCGACGATCATCTCGCATGGCTCGCCGAGTGCGATTGGATTTGCGAAGCGATCATCGAACAGCCGGCGCCGAAACAGACGCTCTTCGCGCGCCTCGAGCCGCTGCTGAAGAAGACCGCCGTCGTGTCGTCGAACACATCGGGAATCCCGATGGCGATGCTGCTGGAAGGGCGCAGCGACGCGTTCCGTCGTCGCTTTCTCGGCACGCACTTCTTCAATCCGCCGCGGTACATGCATCTGCTCGAACTCATTCCAACGCCGGAGACGGATCCCGCCGTCACGGCGCTGATGCGTGAGTTCGCAGAGCGGATCCTCGGCAAGGGGATTGTCCTGGCGAAGGACGTCCCGGGGTTCGTCGCCAATCGCCTCGGCGTCTATGGCATGGCCGTCACCATGCGACGCATGATGGAGCATGGGCTGACGATCGATGAGGTCGATGGGCTCACCGGGGCGCTGATCGGGCGCGCCAAGACCGCCACCTTCCGCACCGGCGATCTGTCGGGGCTCGACGTCTTGTGGCACGTCACGCAGGGGATCAGCCGTGCGACCGGCGAAGACCTGTCGCTCCCGGCGTGGGTGCACGAACAGCTCGTCAGCAAAGGACGGCTCGGTGACAAGACCGGAAGCGGCTTCTATGCGAAGACGAAGACCGGCGTCACCACGTTTGACTGGAAGACCGGCGAGTACGTCCCGCAGCAGCGTCTTGATGACGTGAACAGCCTGACGCGCCTGCCCCTCGCGCAACGTCTTGCCGCCGCCGTAGCACTCCCCGGTGCCCGCGGCGCTTTCCTGCGCGATCATCTCGCCGATGTCGCCCACTTCACGCTGATGCGCGCCGAATCGCTCGCATACGATCTGACGTCGATCGATCGCGCAATGATCTGGGGCTACGGCTGGGAAGCGGGCCCCTTCGAGATCATGGATGCGCTGGGTGCCACCTGGCTGCGCACCGAATTCGCCCGACAGGGACGCGAGATTCCGGCCCTGCTGGCCCAGGCATCGACGCCGTTCCATCACGACGGACAGACGCGCACATTCAGCGGCGACTCCGAGCCGACACCGCCAATTCCAGGGCGCTTGTCTCTTGCAGCGCAGGTCGCGGCCGGTCGCGTGCTCGACGACAACGGTGTCTCGCGCCTGATCGATCTGGGTGATGGGGTCGCCGGCTTCGAGTTCCGCTCGAAGATGAACACGCTCGGGCAGGGCGTGCTCGAGGGGCTCGCCCGCGCGATCGACAAGATCCAGCGTCTCGGGTATCACGGCCTCGTGATTGGCAATGACGATCCCCGTGCATTCAGCGTAGGGGCCGACCTGTCGCTCGTCTCCTTCGCCATCGCCGCTGGTGCATGGGAGGACATCGAGGCGTCGATCAAGGGATTTCAGGACAGCGTCATGTCGATCCGGCGCGCCCCGTTCCCCGTGGTGGTCGCACCCGCTGGTATGACGTTGGGCGGTGGCTGCGAATTCACACTGCACGCCGATGCCGTCCAGGCACACGCCGAGTCGTACATCGGCCTGGTTGAAGCCGGCGTAGGCGTGTTGCCCGGGGGCGGCGGCACGAAGGAACTGTTGATGCGCTTCACCAGCGAGCTGCAGTCGTACGAGGACACCGACCTCTTCGCGGCGGTGAAGCGAGCGTTCAAGCTGATCGCGTTCGCCACGACCAGCACGTCGGCGCACGAGGCGCGCGCGCTCGGCTTCCTGCGCGACCGTGATCGGATCAGCATGAATCGCGACCATCACCTCGCCGATGCCAAGCGGCGTGTGCTCGAGCTGGCGCCCGATTATCTCCCACCCACGGAACGCCGGGTGCGCGCTCTGGGTCGTGAGGGGATCGGTAATCTCGAGTACGCCCTGTGGGCAGCGCAGGAGGCGGGACAGGCCTCGGCCCATGACGTGCGCGTCGGACGCGCGATGGCCTATGTGCTATGCGGTGGTGATGGCGCGCCACGCGACGTGACCGAACAGGACCTCCTCGATCTCGAACGCGAGCAGTTCCTCATGCTGTTGGGCACGAAGGAAACGCAGGAACGGATCGCCTACACTCTCAAGACCGGAAAGCCGCTGCGCAACTGAGCGCGCGAGGAGCCTGAAATGACCGAGGTCGTACTCGTCAGTTGTGCCCGGAGCGCGGTGGCGCGCGGGAAGGCGGATGGCGCGCTCGCAGGCGTCCATCCCGTGGATCTGTCGGCGACGGTGATGCGCGCCGCCATCGAACGCGCCGGCGTGGATCCGGCGCTCATCGAAGATGTGCAGTGGGGGTGTGCGATGCCCGAAGCCTCCCAGGGGCTCAATCACGCACGTCTGGCGTGGCTGCGTGGCGGATTCCCCGTGACCACATCGGCGGCCACCATCAACCGCTTCTGCTCGTCGGGACTGCAGTCGGTGGCCTATGCCGCGCAAGCCATCATCGCGGGCCATGGCGATGCCGTCCTCGCCGGCGGCATCGAGATGATGTCGCAGGTCCCGATGTCGGGGTACAACACGCGGCTCTCGCCGGATCTCACCGAGAGCTATATCGGTATGGGATTCACCGCCGAACGCGTCGCGAAGCGCTGGGGGATCACGCGCGAACAGCAGGATCAGTTCGCCTTCGACAGCCAGCAGAAGGCGGCACGCGCGCTCGAGCATGGTGTGTTCCGCGACGAGATCGTGCCCATCTCCACCACGCAGTACGCGTGGGATGGTGCAAAAAAGACTACGACGCAGGGACAGTTCGATACCGACGAGTGCCCGCGCCCCGAGACCACGCTGGAGGGGCTGGCGAAGCTCCGCCCGGCGTTCGTGCCAACGGGGACTGTCACGGCCGGCACGGCGAGCCCCTACTCGGATGGAGCGGCCGCCATCCTCGTGATGAGCGCGGATCGTGCGAAAGCGCTCGGCCTAACCCCGCTCGCCCGCTTCGTGAGCTTCGCCACGGGTGGCGTGGATCCCGACATCATGGGCGTCGGCCCGATCGCTGCAGTGCCGAAGGCGCTCAAGCGTGCAGGACTCACGCTCGCCCAGCTCAAACTCATCGAATTCAACGAGGCGTTCGCCGCACAGGCGCTGGCGGTCATCAAGGAACTCGAGATGCCCACCGAGTGCCTCAACGTGAATGGTGGGGCCATCGCACTCGGCCACCCGCTCGGCGCGACCGGGGCGAAACTCACCACGCAGCTCGTGTACGAACTCCGTCGCCGCGGTGGTGGCTACGGGATGGTCACGATGTGCATAGGCGGCGGCATGGGCGCCGCTGGTATCTTCGAAGTGTACTGACGCGCAGCCGCGCGCTTACTGTCGATCGAGTCGCGTCACCCGTCCAAGGGGTGGCGCGACGATGCGCCCGTTCATGCGCTCGAGATGTTGCATCACGAGATCGACGGTGCGCGGGGTGCCCTGCGGATTCGTTTCGACCGCACGACACGCGGTGGCCGCCTCGGGGATCCGATAACCATCGCCACTGCGGCACGCCGGGAAGGTCACGAAGGTCACGCGCACGG
>JBDKIJ010000451.1:0-2606 GCA_039797155.1 Gemmatimonadota bacterium
ATACGGGAATGGCGCGTGCAGGCGTTCGCTGGGATCTGGTCGATGCGCTCCGCGACGCGGTTCGTGCGGTGCCCCCGGAGGGCGTGTTCACTCACTTCCATTCGGCCGACGAATCGCTCCCGTCGCGCATCGAACAGGACGAGCGGTTTGACGAGGCGCTCGGTCAGCTGGCGGATGTGCTCCCACGGGGTGTGCTTCGCCACCGCGACAACAGCGGGGGGATCGACAGTCGCACTGGTGGCTCACCCGGCGAGCTGGCGCGGGCGGGCATTGCCTTGTACGCCGGTCTGTTCGCCGATTCGCTGCATCTGGCGCAGACGGTGCACCTGAGGGCCCGCATCGTCGATGTGCGCGACGTCCATGTCGGCGAGACCGTCAGCTATGGCGCCACTTGGACCGCGACCGGAACCCGTCGCATCGCCACGCTCACGGCGGGGTACGCCGATGGGTATCGTCGACATCTTTCGAACGCCGGCGTGGTGTTGGTCCACGGCCACCGCTGCCCGGTCGTCGGTCGGGTCACCATGGACATGACCATGATCGACGTCACCGACGTCCCCTGCGCCCTGGGCGACGTCGCCACACTGATTGGCCGCGATGGGGCCGAGTGTCTGACGACCGAGGCCGTGGCAACCCTTGGTGGGCTTTCGCCGTACGAACTGCTGGTGGGGCTCGTCCTTCGGGTGCCGGCCGTGTACTACGACCAGATGCCCATCAGTCATCCCCCGGTTCATTCCGCTCCGTGATGTCAGCCTCCCCCAATCCGCGCGACCCCTCGATCAACGACCCCTCGATCAACGCCCGCCGGGCGCTCATCGTGGTGCTCGATGGCGTCGGCTGCGGCGAGGCGCCGGATACAGCCGCCTACGGTGACGCGGGGAGCGACACCATCGGCAACGTTGCCCGGGCCCTCGGAGGGCTCAATCTCCCCAACCTGGGGCGCCTTGGCCTGGGGAACGCGACCGCCATTCAGGGGGTCGAACCGGAGGCCCACCCCGTGGGGGCCTACGGCGTGATGCTCCCGCGGTCGGCCGGGAAGGATTCGACCACCGGGCACTGGGAGATTGCGGGAGTCCATCTGGAACGCCCGTTTCCGACCTACCCCCACGGCTTCCCTCCCGAGGTCATCGCCGAGTTCGCGCGGGCAACGGGGCGCCCCGTCATCGCCAACTGCGTGGCGAGTGGAACCGCCGTGATTGCCGAGTACGCCGAACGGCAGCAGGAAACCGGCGCCTGGATTGTCTACACCTCGGCGGATTCGGTCTTCCAGATTGCGGCACACGAAGCGTGGATCCCCCTCGAGGAGCTGTACCGGGCCTGCGAGACGGCCCGCACCCTGCTCGTGGCACCGCATGACGTATCGCGTGTGATTGCCCGGCCGTTCGTCGGTAGCCCCGGGGCGTGGCACCGGACCGCCAATCGGCGCGACTACTCGATTCAGCCGCCCGCACAGACCCTGCTGGACCTGCTCGAGGCCGCCGGGATCGCGCGCACCGGGGTCGGGAAGGTCGACGACCTCTTCGCCGGGCGCGGCATCCAGTCTCGGCACACCGCCGACAACACGGAGGGGATAGCGGCCATCCGTGACTGGCTGAATTCGGATGCGCGTGGGTTCTGCTTCGCGAATCTGGTAGATTTCGACCAGTTATTCGGCCATCGCAATGATGTCGCCGGATTCGGGAGGGCCCTCGAGGCGTTCGACGAGGCGCTCCCGTCCCTGTTGGGCGCTCTGCGCGAGGACGATCTGCTGTTCATTACGGCTGACCATGGCAATGACCCGACCACGGCATCAACCGATCATGCGCGCGAGCGTGTGCCGGTGCTTGTCGCGGGGGCGCGCGTCCATGCACAGGCCCTCGGCGTCCGGGACACGTTTGGTGATCTCGGCGCGACGGTCGCGGAGTGGTTCGGGCTCGCCTGGCGAGGCCGTGGCACGTCGTTTCTCGGGCAGGCGTTGACGCGTGCCTGAGGCGGCCGGGAGCACCGTGGCACATCACGCATCGCTGCGTCAGGTTGCTGATGCGGCCCGGGCGAACGCGTGGGCGCCATATTCCCACTTCCCGGTTGGGGCGGCGCTCGAAGCGGAGGATGGGCGCGTGTTCGCCGGGTGCAATGTCGAGAACGCGTCCTATCCGGCCGGGACCTGCGCGGAGCGTGTCGCGCTCGGTGCGGCGATCGCGGCTGGAGCTCGTCGTTTCGTTCGGGTCGTCATCACGTCGGCGGCGTCGGAGCCGACCCCGCCGTGCGGAATCTGTCGTCAGGCGCTGGTGGAATTCGCCCCAGCGCTGGAAGTCATCGCCGTCGCCCCTGATGGGCGGACGGTCACTTGGTCGCTGGCAGCCCTGCTGCCGGCGCCTTTCACGCCTGCTTCGCTCGAGAATGCCTGAGCGCGTTCCCCATCGCCGGTCTCGCTGGCGTGGTCTTCTCTCCCTGGCGACGGTCCTCGTCGTGACGGGCGCAGCCGCGGCCTGCAGCGAATCGCTGGATGGCGGCGCTGCGTGTCCCGCACTGTGTCCGTCCCAATCGGAGGCCTTCCGCGATACGACCATCGACGCGGTGGCGCTCGATACGTCGATTCAGGGGTTCCCGACCCTTGGGTTGTCGGC
>JBDKIJ010000452.1:0-15548 GCA_039797155.1 Gemmatimonadota bacterium
ATCGACCTCGTGCTCGGCGGCGGCGTGAACGGCCTGACCCAGTTCGCGTCGACCTCCTCGACAGCCGTGCTCCGCGACCAGAACGGCTACACCGCGGGTACGCTGGAGAACTTCTCGATCGACCGCTTCGGGCTCATCACCGGCTTCTTTACCAACGGTACGACGAACCCGCTCGCCCGTATCGTGCTCGGCGACTTCAACAACCCGAGCGGCCTGCTCCGCATCGGCGACAACATGTACCAGGAGTCGGCCAACTCCGGCGGCGCGGTCCTCGGCTTCGCGCTCGAAGGCTCGCAGTCGCAGCTGACCAGCGGCGCTCTGGAAATGTCGAACGTCGACCTGGCGCAGGAATTCACGAACATGATCGTCGCCCAGCGCGGCTTCCAGGCCAACTCGAAGGTGGTGAGCACCTCCGACGAGATGCTCCAGGAACTGATGAACGTGAAGCGGTAACGCTAATCGGTCAAAATGACCGAAAAGCGGCCCGGCATCGTCTCCCCTTGAGACGGTGGCGGGCCGCTCGCCGTTCCCGTCTCCGAAAACGGCAGAAAATGCCGGAATTGAGGGCGCCCGCAGCTTTTGCCGGGTGTCCAGCGTGGCGGCGCTGTGAGGGTCGCGCCACCGGCGAAACAGCGTAAGTTGTTGCAGAAGTTGTAGTTATCAGTCTTTTCTACCGATGACGTCGCTTCTGGCACGACCGATGCTTTAAAGCGGACCCGTCGAATACACCTTTGTCCCTTTCTGCATATGGCTACCAACGAAACTGCTGCCCAACCTGAAGCGCCTGCCAAGCCCAAGATGCCCGTTCTTCTGGGTGTCGCTGTGGGGGCGCTGGTCGTTGGTGGCGCCTTGGGCGCGACGGTGATCGGTCCGATGGTCGCCAAGAAGATGGGGAAGACCACGCCGGTGGTCGCCGCCGCAGACAGCGGAGAGGCCCATGCGGCAGAGGGCGAGCATGCCCCCGCCGAGGGTGGCGCCGAAGGGGAAGCCGGTGCGGCACCCGCAGTGCACATGTTGGACAACCTCGTCCTCAATCCGGCGGGCAGTGGCGGAAGCCGCTTCCTCCTGATGTCGGTGGCGATCGAAGCCTCGGATGCCGCGGCGGTGGAATCGTTCAAGACGCGCGATGCCGAGTTGCGCGACATCGTGCTCACGGCGCTGGGCCCGAAGACGGTGGACGAACTCACCGACATCTCGAAGCGTGAACAGTTCAAGAAGGAAATTCAGGACGCGCTCACGGAAAAGTTCGGCAAGAACCTCGTCAAGCGCCTCTACTTCCCGCAGTTCGTCGTCCAGTAAGCGGCCCTCTCCATTTTCACGATGAGCTCGGAAACCCTTTCACAGACCGACATCGATCGCCTGCTCGGCGGCGGGAGTGCGCCAAGCGATCGCGCGCCCGTCTTCGGCAGCGCCGGCGGCTCCGATGTGCAGGTCTATGATTTTCGTCGTCCCCACCGCGTGTCGAAGGAGCGCCTACGCTCCCTCGAGGCCATGTACGAGCGCCTGGTGAAGGGGCTCGAAGCGTGGCTCATCTCGCGCGTGCGCGGCCAGATCGACATGCGTCTGCAGAGTGTCGAGCAGTTCTCCTTCGGCGAGTTCACGCTGTCACTGCCGATGCCCTGCTCCTCGTTCATCTTCGATATCGCCGGTACCGGGCAGAAGGGCGTCATCGATGTCGGGCCGGAATTCAGCACGTATCTGATCGATCGCCTCTTCGGCGGCGAAGGCTCCGGTACGCCGATCGCGCGCACGCTGACGCCGATCGAGCGCCTTACGGTTCGCGGCGTGGCGGACAAGGTCACGACGCTGCTCGCGGAAATCTGGACCGATCATGTCCCGATGGAGCTCAACATCACCGGGTTCGAATCGTCACCGGAAATCCTCCAGGTGGTCAATCGTGAGGATCCGGTGTTGGTGGCGAACGTCGAGTTCAGCGCGGGGAACGTGAGCAGCCTGCTGCTCATCTGCCTCCCCTTCTCGGTGCTCGACAAGTTTTTCTCGTCGGGAAGCCAGCAGCGCCTCGGCGTCGTCAGCACCAACGAGCAGGAAAAGGAACTCGCCCGGCAGCGCAGCGAAGCGGCGCTCCGTGCCACGCGCTTGTCGCTCATTGCGCGCCTCCCCGACTTCAAGCTCTCGATGCGTGAACTCGCGCAGGCGAAGGAAGGCACGATCATTCCGACCGGCATTCCGAAGGACGCCCGCGTGATTCTGCACGCCGGGTCGCAGGAACGGTTCATCGGCCTCGCTGGCCGAGTGAACGGCAATCTCGCAGTCCGCATCGTCGAAGCGATGCCCTCCGTGACGCTTCCCCCTACCGGGACCCCGTGATGAATCCCGCTGAAATCGACGCGCTGGTTGCCAGCGCCCAGGCCGCGAAGGCGGCCGGTCAACCCATCTCTTCGCTCATGGACGAATCCGGCACGGCGCAGCAGCCGGAGCTGGCCGACTTCGAGCGCACCATGCTCGGCTCGACCGAAGTGCCGATCAACATGCTGCTCGACCTCTCGCTGCCGGTGTCGATCGAGCTCGGTCGCACGAGCATGACGGTGCAGGAGCTGCTCCGCCTCGGCCGCGGCTCGGTCATCCAGCTCGATCGCCTCGCCGGCGAACCGATCGACATCTATGTCGGGGACCGTCGCTTCGCCGAGGGCGAAGTGGTGGTGCTCGGCGAACACTTTGGCGTGCGTATCACGCGCCTGCTCGGGAACGGCCCTGCCGCCGGCTCCGCGTCCTGACCTCACGCCTGACCTGATCGTTCGATGCTGATCGCCGGACTCGGAGTCGTCGCCGCCCTCGCGTTTGTGCTGGGCCTCGGAGCGCTGTGCCTGTGGGCACTCAAGCGCTGGGGCACCGGTGCGTTGGGCGCGCGCACGCGCATCCCTGTCGAGGTCGTGCAGCGCGTCGCGCTCGGCCCCAATGCGGGACTCGCGGTGGTCCGCGTCGGCGAAAAGGTGATGGCGGTGAGTGTGGGCGATGGCGAGATCCGTCCGCTCTTCGAAGTGGCCGAAGCCGATCGCCAGCGGGTGATCGCGACGAGCCAGATCCCGATGCCGATGGTGTCGAGCCCGGAAGCGCAGGCGGCGCTGCGGTCGTTGCAGACGCTCCCGGGGCCGTTCGGCTCGATCATGGGCAAGGTGATGGGTGGCGCGCGTGCGGAATCCGTGGGTAGCGCGGACGTCGCGATGCCGACGCAGGCGCCGGTCGCGGTGGTGCCGCTCGCGCAGGCGATGATCCCGGCGATGCCGTTCAGCATGACGGAGCCGGCGGAAGTGCCGCGCTTCCTGACGGCGCCGCTCACGACGTCGCGTGGTGATGCGGCGACCTACGGGCGTTCGCCTGCGGTGCGGGTTGCGCCCTGGGCGACGCGGTTGGCGATGTTCGCCGGTGCGATGCTGCTGGTGAACGCGTCGACGGTGCAGGCACAGGCCACGGGTGCCCCGCCGGTTGCGCCTCCTGTTGCTCCGCCGGTTGCGACGCCCGTGGCGACGCCGACGGCGACCCCTGTAACGGCGCCCGGCGTGAATGCCGCGGCGTCACGTGCGGCCACGCCGGCGCAGGTCGTGATTCCCCAGACGGTGGATGCGCCGCCGGTCGCGCGCGCGAGCAATGCGCCGATCACGCGCGGCCTGTCGACGCCGCCATCGATGAATCGTCCCGCAGCGGCCACCCCGCAGCCGCCCCGCACCGGCAATGGCGCGACGGTGACGAATCGTGGGACCACGGCGCCGCGCCCGGTCTCGCAGATGGCGGTGGATTCGGCCAACGCGACGAATGCGCGGGCCCTCCCGGCATCCCCCGCACCGATCGCTGCCGATGAAGCGATCATGCGCATGATGCCGCAGATGGACATGAAGCTTGGCGGCGACGGCGAAACGGGCGGCCTCCGCCTGAATGGCACGGTCGGTATCGTCGTGATGATGGGGCTGCTCACGCTCCTCCCGACGCTGCTGCTCATGATGACGGGCTTCACCCGCATCCTGATCGTGCTGCACTTCCTCAAGCAGGCCATGGGCACGCAAAGCGCGCCGCCAGGTCAGCTGATTGCGGGACTCGCGCTACTGCTCACGGGCTTCGTCATGGGACCGACGCTGTCGGAAGTGAATCGTACCGCCATCACGCCGTGGATGGACGGCACGATGACGCAGGTCGAGATGATGAAGACCGGCGTGCAGCCGATGCGGGAATTCATGCTCCGCCAGACCCGCGAGTCGGATCTCAAGACGTTCGTCGAGATGAGCCGCATGCCGAAGCCGGCCACAGTCAACGACGTCCCGCTGCACGTGCTGATGTCGGCGTTCGTGGCGAGCGAGCTGCGGACGGCGTTCCAGATCGGCTTCGCGATCTATCTGCCGTTCATCATCATCGACACGGTCGTGGCGTCGGTGCTGATGAGTATGGGCATGTTCATGCTCCCGCCGGCGATGATTTCGTTGCCGTTCAAGCTGCTGCTGTTTGTGCTCGTGGACGGGTGGAGCCTGATGATCACGAGCCTGGTGCAGTCGTTCAAGTAACGGAACGGCGTCACGACGCGGGAACGGCGTTTGTACCACGTGGTGGGACGCAAGGTGCAACCACGCAAGGTAGAACGACGCAAGGTGAAACCACGGTTCGAATAAGGAACAGCCCCGGGAAGGCGCAGAGCGCCTCTCCGGGGCTGTTTTCCGATGCCGTTACGTCGTTGCAGCTGACGTGGTTCCAATTGACGTCGTTCCACGACACGTGGGTCCACCTTGCGTTTTTTCCACCTTGCGTGCTTTCACCTTGCGTCGTTCGACGTAGTTCGACGCCGTTCCCCGTCGTCCCCCCGGCACTTCCCACCCGGCAATCTTTTCCCTCCCCCTCCCCCCGTCCCACCACCGGCACACCCATCACACCGGTCTAACCCACTGCCAATCATAGACTTACACGAATCCAGCCAGCCCCAACCATTCTGGCACCATCCCTGCTTTACCACGGACTCGCGTTCCTCACCCTTTTCCCGCGACTCCGTGTCCCATCAACTCGTCATCGACCTCTCGCGTGATGCCATCATCACCGCCCTGATGGTCGCCGGGCCGTTGCTCCTCATCGCCCTCGGGGTGGGACTCATCGTGGCCGTCATCCAGTCGGTCACCCAGATCCAGGAACAGACCCTCGCCTTCGTCCCCAAGCTCGTGCTGGTGGGCGGGGCCTTCATCGTCGGGATGCCCTGGCTCCTCCAGATCCTGATCAAGTTCACCACGCAGGTCATCCGCGGGATTCCCGCCATGGTGGCCTGAGCATGTTCTTCGGCCTCCCCGACTTCTTCGCCCCCGGCGTTGCCGCAGCCTTCGTGCTGACCGCGCTCCGGGTGGGGGGGCTGTTGCTCGTTGCACCCGCCTGGTCCGCCAAGGCGGTCCCGATGCGCCTGCGCACCGCCATGCTGGTGGTGTTCGCCGTGCTGCTCCTCCCCGCGGCGCTCGAGACCACCAATCGCGACACGCTGGCCATCACGCCGGCCACCTTCCTCGGCGAAACAGCCATTGGCTTCGTCCTCGGCCTCGCCGCCGCGATCATCATCGCCGCGGCCGAATTCGCCGGTGAACTGGCCACGACCACCATCGGCCTCTCCGGCGCCGCCATCTTCGATCCGATCAACAACACGCAGGGCGCGGTGCTCAGCTCCTTCATGCAGCTGCTCGCGCTGGTGCTGCTGATGGGGACCGGCGGCCATATCTACATGATCGAGGCGATCGGGCGCAGCTTCACGCTCATGCCCCTCGGGGCCCCCGTCGCGCTCGACAAGGGCTTCCTCGAAATCGTCAAGTCGGCGAGCCTCATCTTCTCGACCGGGTTGCAGTTTGCCTCGCCGGTCATCGGTGCCGTCCTCGTCGCCAACATCGCCCTCGCGATCCTGGGCCGAGCGGCGCCGCAGCTCAACATCATGAGCGTCGCCTTCCCGCTGCAGATCGGGATCGGCCTGCTCACCTTCGCGGGCTCCCTCGGCCTCCTCGTGCGCGTCATGAGCGACTGGACGCCGGCCTACGGGAAGACGCTCGACTCCTTTGCCCGGGCGGTGCAGGTAGCCCCCGAGCCGGCGGGGAGGCGCTGACCCATGGCGGAGAACGAATCCGGCGAAAAGACCGAAGCCCCAACTGGCAAACGGTTGGAGGAAGCGCGCGAAAAAGGGCAGATCGCCAAGAGCCCCGAATTCACGACCGCCGCCTTCCTCCTGGGCTTCCTCCTGGTGCTGTCGTTCGCGGGGCCACCGCTGTGGCGCTTCCTGCTCGAAACGATGGGGCAGGCCATGGCGACCGCGGGTGACACCGAGCGCCATGGGGATGGCATGATCCCGTGGCTGCAGGTGCTGAGCTTCCGCACGATCGTCGCGGTGCTCGGCATTCTGGCGTCGATGGCCGTACTGGCGATCGGCATTCAGGCCATGCAGACCGGCGGTCTGCTGACCACCAAGACCCTCGAGCCCAAGTTCGAACGCCTCAATCCGCTCAACAATGCGAAGCGGATTTTCGGCATGCAGGCCTACATCGAATTGGCCAAGGCGCTGCTCAAGATGTTCATCGTGAGCTGGGCCGTGTATGCCACGCTCAAGAACGCCTGGCCCGACATCCAGGCGCTGGTGCTGATGCCCTCACCGACCGCGATCCTCGATCTCGTCGAACGCTATGGGCTCGCACTCATCAAGAACACCGGCATGATGTTCCTCGTCCTCGCGGCCGCCGACTACGGCTGGCAGAAGTACAAGACGTTCGAGGACCTCAAGATGACGAAGCAGGAAGTGAAGGAAGAGGCGAAGTCGCAGGAAGGCAACGCCGAAATGAAGGCCCGCCGTCGCCAGGTCGGTCGCGAGCGCATCCGTCGCGCGATGTTCACCGCCGTACCGAAGGCCGACGTCGTGATCGTGAACCCGGTGCACATCGCCATCGCCATCAAGTACGACCCGAGCGTGGCACCCGCCCCGTATGTCGTCGCCGTGGGGGAACGCAAGATCGCCCTCCGCATCAAGGAGCTCGCCTTCCAGTCGGGCGTGCCAGTCATCGAGAACAAGCCGCTCGCCCGTGCGCTCATCAAGGTGGTCAAGGTCGGTACCATGATTCCAGTCGATATGTATCTCGCCGTCGCGGAGGTCCTGGCCTTCGTGATGCGCCAGCGTGAACGCTTCGGCGCCGGATGGCGCGGCACGGCGGCGGCATGACGAGCGCTGCGCTTCCCCTCCCGATCGCCAAGGCGTCCAAGGCCCCCGAGCTCGCACTCGCGGCGGTCGTCGTCCTGACGCTCGCGCTCATCGTGGTGCCGTTGCCCCCGATGCTGCTCGACCTCGCGCTCGCCGCCAGCATCGGCATGTCGCTCGTGGTGCTCCTGGTGTCGCTGTACACCACCAACCCGCTCGACTTCAGCAGCTTCCCGTCGCTGCTGCTCCTGCTCACGCTGTTCCGTATCGGCCTCAATGTCTCCTCGACGCGCCTCATCCTGACCGAAGCCCACGCCGGCAAGGTCATTGAGGCGTTCGGGAATTTCGTCATCGGCGGCAACTATGCCGTCGGTATCGTCATCTTCGTCATCCTGATCGGCATCAACTTCATCGTCATCACCAAGGGTGCCGGCCGCATCGCGGAAGTCGCGGCGCGCTTCACCCTCGATGCGATGCCCGGCAAGCAGATGGCGATCGACGCCGATCTCTCCGCCGGTCTGATCGACGAGAAGGAAGCCCGCATCCGCCGCGATGAAATCGCGCGTACCGCCGACTTCTACGGCGCGATGGACGGTGCCTCCAAGTACGTGAAGGGCGACGCGATCCTCGCGATCCTCGTCGTCATCGTCAACATCGTGGGCGGTATCGTCATCGGGGTCGTCCAGCGCGGCATGCCGCTGGGCAAGGCCGCCAGCACCTATACGATCCTCACCGTTGGTGACGGCATCGTCTCGCAGGTGCCGGCGCTCATCATCTCCACCGCCGCCGGTCTGATGGTCACGGCCGCGACGGGCACCGACAAGATGGGCGCAGTACTCGGCAAGCAGCTCGGCGGCCACCCGCGTGCGATGTGGATCGTCGCCGGCGTACTCGGCGCGTTCTCGCTCGTGCCGGGGCTCCCGATGTTCCCCTTCCTCGCAATGGCCGGCGGCGCCGCCGCGCTCGCCAACGTGGCGCAGAAGGCCGAGACGCGTCGCGACGAACTCGCCACCGTCAGCGCGGCACCGACGGCGATCGACGAAGCGCCGGCGCCATCGGACCCGATGCGCGACCTGCTGCAGATCGATCCGATCGAACTCGAAGTCGGCTACGCGCTCATCCCGCTGGTGGACGAAGGCCAGGGGGGCGATCTCCTCGAGCGCATCTCGCTCCTGCGCAAGCAGGCCGCCCTCGAACTCGGCATCCTCGTGCCGCCCATCCGCATTCGCGACGACATCCGCCTGCCGGCCAACGAGTACATCATCAAGCTGCGCGGCTCCGAAGTCGCGCGCGGCGAAGTGCTCCCGCGCTTCCTCATGGCGCTCAACACGGGTGGCGTCGTCGCCGAAATCGACGGCATGGAAACGGTGGACCCGTCGTTCGGCATGCCCGCCAAGTGGGTCGCCAACGCGCGCCGCAGCGAAGCGGAAGCGCTCGGCTACGTGGTGGTCGAACCGACGACGGTCGTCGCCACGCACCTGCTCGAGACGCTCAAGAACAACGCCGCCGATCTCCTCGGTCGCCAGGAAGTGCAGGAAATGGTGGACACGCTCAAGAAGTCGCACCCGGCGCTCGTGGACGAAATCATCCCGGGCAAGGTGTCGCTCAGCGTGCTGCACCGCGTGCTACAGCGCCTCCTCCGCGAGCGGGTACCGATTCGTGACCTCGTCACGATCCTCGAAGCACTCGGCGATGGCGCTGATCAGACCAAGGATCCGGAAATCCTCACCGAAGGCGTGCGCAAGGCGCTCACCAACGTCATCGCGCGACTCTTCGCCGATCAGACGGGGATGGTGCGCGGCATCACGATCGGCAGCCGCCTCGAGTCGGCGCTGGTCGGGCTCTTCTCGCCGCGTGCCTCGCAGCCGAACGCCCCGATCCTCACGCCGGAGTCGCTCGCCGGACTGCTGCGTGACCTCAACCAGTTGGCCACGACGTACGCCGTCGATGGTCGTCCCCTGCCGCTGATCACGCCGCCATCGCTGCGCGTGGGCGTGCGGCGCCTGATCGAACCGGTGTTGCCAAGCTTGCCGGTCGTGTCGCTGGCGGAGCTGCCGGCGCAGATCACCCTCAGCAGTGTTGCCACGTGGGAGATGTCGAACAATGTCGGCTGAACGATTTCGCGGTCCTGACCTAATGCACGTCGCCATGCGGGCGCGGCGCACCTTCGGCGATGACGTCACCATCCTGCACACGCGCAGCGTGCGCGACGTGATGGGCACCCAGGTGGAAGTGATGGCGACGTCCGCCAAGGTGCTCGACGGCGTCCGTGATCGTCTGCAGGCGGATCCGCTCCCGCGGACGCTGCGTCGCGCCGACGGCCGGCCGTTCGTGATTGCGCTGGTGGGCCCCACGGGCGCCGGCAAGACGACGACCGCCGCGAAGCTCGCCGTGAAGCACCGCGCCTTCGGCGGTGCGCGCCCCGGGCTGCTCACCATCGATACCTATCGCGTGGGCGGGATGGAGCAGCTGGCGACGTATGCCGATCTCGCGAGTGTCCCCTTCGAAGTCGTCTACGAGCCGCAGGAAGTGGCGGCCGCGATGAAGCGCCTCAGCGCCGAATGCGATGTCGTCATCATCGACACGCCGGGCCGCAGCCCGGCGTCGGCAGAGCTGACCGAACGGTGGCGCACCCTGCTCGATGCGCTCAAGCCGGATGAGGTGCATCTCGTGCTCCCCGCATCGCTGCGCCCCGACTTGGCCTTCGATATCGGACGCGGCTACCGCTCAACGCGTGAGCATGTCGGCGCGACGCATCTGCTGCTGTCGAAGCTGGACGAAGTGCCACGCGAAACCGGCGTGACCGATCTGGCGCTGTCGCTCGGGATGCCGACGCGATGGATTACCGATGGACAGGATGTACCGGCGGACCTGCGCATGAGTACCCCGCGTTTATTGCGTACCTTTGGTTTGCCGGCCGATGCGGAGCCGGATTGGTTGCCCGCGTGACCCCTGCTCTGATGACCCCTCCCCGTCGATCGGCCCCACCATCCCAAGCGGATGCGCTGCGCGCCTTGCGCGAAGCGCGCGCCAGTGGCCGTCGCGGCGTACCCACGCTGCTGATGGCCAGTGGCCGCGGCGGTGCCGGCACGTCGCTGCTTTCGACGTTGCTGGCCGTGGCCGCCGCCGGTGATGGCGTGCGCGTGCTGCTGATCGATGCCGATGATTTCGTCGGACCGCTCGCGATGACGCTGGGCGTGACCCCCGTGGCGTCGTGGCGCGATCTGCGTGGCGGGCAGGTGACGCCCGCCGACGTGGCGACGCCGGTGAGTGCGACATTGACGCTCGTGGCCGGTGGCCCACCGCGGTTGCAGGGTGACGCCGAGGTCTCGGCGCTGACCAGTGCGGAACGCCGTGCCTGCATGCGCCGGCTGAGCGGCGTGATGGAAGCCGCCGATCTCGTGGTCATCGATTGCGGCTCGCGCCTCGATACGGTGCTCGCGGCGGTGACCCCGCATAGCGATGAACGGCTTTTCGCCGTCTCGTCCACCAGCGATCCGATCGGCCTCGCGTCGACCTACGCGCTGTGCAAGGCCGTCCATGATCGACATCGTGCCCTTCCGGTGGAGGTGATCGTCAACCGCCACGAAGGGAGCGATGCCGCTCGCTGTTTCGATGCCATTGACGCCGGGGCCCGCCAGTTCCTTGGACTCGCCCTGCACATGGCTGGATCGATTCCGATCGATGCGACACTCGACACCGCGCTCAAGGCTGGCGTGCCGTTTCCGGAGGCTGCCGCAGGTTCGCCTGCTGCGCGTGCCGCCCACGGACTCATCACCCGCGCGTTGACTGCTGGCTCCCACTCCCGTCCTGGTGCATGATTGTGTCACTCGTCATTGACTCACCTGTCGCCCGTCCCATGAACGTGAACCTCTGGCAATCGTATCATTCCGGCAGCCAGGAGGCCCGTGACCGGCTCCTCGAGGAACACCTCGGACTCGTGCACCATGTGGCGCGGCAGATCTCGCGCACCTTGGCGGTCCGCGCCGACTTCGACGAACTCGTCAGCGCCGGGACGATGGGGCTGATGTCGGCCCTCGAGAGTTTCGATGCGTCGCGCGGCCTGGCGTTCAGCACCTTCGCGGCCCCGCGCATTCGCGGGGCAATTCTCGACGAGCTGCGCAAGCAGGACCACGTCCCGCGCTCAGTCCGCAAAAAGACCCGCGAGATGACCACGGCGCGTGAGGCCTATCAGCGTGCGCATGGGCGCGCGCCGGAAGATCGGGAACTCGCCGAGCAGATGGGCGTCGATCTCGACACGCTCTGGCGGTGGAAGGCCGATGTGGAGGGCGCGCACCATGTCCCGATCGATCGGGCGCCGGGCGAGCGCGAGACCACGAGCGCGGCGCCAGTCGACATCCTGGCGGACGATGAGGCGTACGGCGTCGAGGACAGCCTGACGCACGAGCAGGAGGTGGTGCACCTCCGCGACGCGATTTTGCGGCTCAAGGAGCAGGAGCGGGTGGTGCTGTCGCTCTACTACTTCGAGGAGCTCAAGCTCCACGAGATCGCCAAGGTGCTGGAGCTGACCGAGTCGCGGGTGTCGCAGATCCGGACCAAGGCCTTGGGCAAGCTCCGGGTCGAGCTTAAGCCGCTGCGCGATGGGGTGGCCTGACATGACTCGGCACCGTTTTTCCATCGGGACCATCGTGGACCGGCTCGCTGGCCGTCCAGCCCGTCCCACCCCGCAGAGCGTCCAGGCGCTGGCGGCCGCCGGCACCCCCGCCACCGAAATCGCTCGGCGCATGGGGCTGCCAGTGGACGCGGTCCGCATGCTGCTCCAGCTGGGCCCGGCGGCGGCCTGATCGGGGGTCTGGGACGGCGGTAAACTGGCAAGAACCGCCGCCTCCCCCCACGATCGGCAGGAATTGCCGGCCGATCGGACCGTCCCCTAGGCCCCTGTCAAGACCGCGAGAATCAGTTCAACACGTTGTAGTAAAACAACTTAGCGAAAATCTTTCATGGTCGGGCCCGTTTGGCCCGACCATTGCTTTTGCCCATGTCGAGTTCGTGTACCCTTTCCCGAGCACGACATGCCCAGGCCAGTTCAAACCAACGGAATGAGTGCGGCGGCTGCGAGCCTCCAGATGCTGGAGCGCCGGCAGCAGGTCCTCGCCAACAACCTCGCGAATGCCTCCACCAAGGGGTTCAAGGCCGAAACGGTCTTCGCGCGGATGATGGGCGATGCCCTCGCCACCACCGATACCACCGTCGACCTCTCCGCGGGGACGCTGACGGAGACCCACAACACCCTCGACCTCGCGGTCGAAGGGGACGGGTTCTTTGTCACGCAGACCCCACAGGGGGAGCGCTTCGTCCGCAACGGCGCCTTCCGGCTCGATCCGGATCGCCGCCTCGTGGATGAGCGCGGCAACCCGGTCCTGGGCGAGAACGGCCCCATCACCCTGCCGCAAGGCACCATCGAGATCGACGCCACCGGCGAGATCAAGGTGAACGGCCGCCCCTTCCAGACGCTGCGCCTTGAACGCGTGGCGCCGGGCGCCGACCTCCAGCATGAAGGGGGAACGCAGTTCGTCCCCGACGCGTCGCGGTCCACCGTGCCGCTCAATGAACGCCGCATCCGTCAGGGGTTCCTCGAGGAATCGAATGTGAATCCGATGACGGCGATGACCGACATGCTCGCGGTGTTGCATCGCTACGGCGCCGCGCAGAAGACGCTGTCCACGCTCGATGCGGCCCGCGGGGTCGCTGTCACTGATCTCGCCCGCCCTGTCTAAGGAGTTGTTCCGATGAATCCAGCCCTCCGCGCCGCCGCCACTGGCATGATGGCGCAGCAGACCCGTACCGAAGTCATCGCCAACAACCTGGCAAACGTGAACACGCACGGCTTCAAACGGAGCCGCGCCCACTTCGAAGACCTCCTGTATCAGACCGTCCAGGGGCAGCAGGTCCTTGGTCAGCCGGACGCCGAGGTGGCGCCGGCCATTCAGGTTGGTCGGGGTACGCGACTGTCGGGTGTGCAGCGTCTGCATGAGCAGGGGCCGGTCGAACAGACGGGGCGCAACCTTGATGTCGCCATCGAAGGCGAAGGCTTCTTTCAGGTGCTGCTCCCCAGCGGCGACATGGCCTACACGCGCGACGGCAGCTTCCAGATTTCCGATCAGGGAGTGCTGGTCACATCGCAAGGCTACGCGGTGCAGCCGCCGATTCGTATCCCTGCCGATGCGTCGGAGTTCACGATTGGCGCCACGGGCTCCGTGACGATCCGCCGCGGCAACGACATCATGCCCACCGAAGTCGGCCGCATCGAGATCGCGCGCTTCGCCAACCCCTCGGGGCTGCTCTCGATGGGGCAGAACCTGCTTGCGCCAACCACGGCGTCGGGGCAGCCGGTGATCGGCTATCCCAATGACGAAGGGATGGGGCGCCTGCAGCAGGGGAGCCTCGAAGGCTCCAATGTCGAAATCGTACAGGAAATGGTGGAGATGATTGCCGCCATGCGCGCGTACGAGATCAACTCGAAGGCGATCAAGACCGCCGACGAGATGGGGCAGATCGGCAACAACATCGTCCGGTAAGCGCGCATGGCTTCGACGCTCTTCCGCGGCTTCATCCTGCTGGCGCTCCTCGCCGGCCTCGCGCCGGTCGTGCGCGCGCAGGATTCCACGCTGGCCCGCAACCAGCGGCGTATTACCCTCGCCATCGCCACGCGTTTCCTTCCGCGCGGCGAAGCGCTCCGCGACAGCGACATCGCGCTCCGCGACACGGTCATCACGTGGCGCTGGGGGACGGTGTCCCCCGACACGATGCGCGTGCAGGCCGGGTGGGTGACGCGTCGTCCGATTGCCGCCGGTGAAGTCCTGCGACTTCCCGCCGTCACCCCGCCGCCGGTCGTTACCTCCGGGAGCACCGTCTCCGCCGTGTGGCAGGACGGGCCGGTGCGCATGGTGCTCTCCGGCGTCGCTACCAATACCGCTGCCCTCGGCGCACCGGTTGGCGTCCGCATTGATCGTGGTCGTCGGCTCGATGGCGTCGCCGTCGCGCCCAACACTGTTCGTCTCCGTTAAGGGACTCACTCATGATTCGTCATTCGTTGCGCCGCTCAGGCGCGCTGACCTGCTGCGCTGCCGCACTGACCTTTGGTGGGCCGCTCACCCTCGCCGCCCAAGCGACGCCACCCGCCACCCCACCGGCGGGGACGGCGACGGCAGCCCCTGCCGCTACCGCCACCGCATCGACGGCCGCCACGATCACGACCCCAGGTGCGATCAATCGCGTCGCCTGGGCGTCCGATCGCCGCGCCTTCAACGTCGGCGACATCATTACGGTGTTGATCGATGACTACACGATCTCGACGGCCGTCAAGGAGAACCTGGCAACGGACACCCGCACACGCGGTCTCTCCGCTGTGGCGCGACTCCCCGAGCTGTCGCAGGCGGCGGGGATCGAATCACGTAACGCGGCCGATCAGACGCAGCGCGGCCAGGCCCGACGCGAGAATCGGTTCCAGAATGAGATGAGCGTGCGTGTCGTTGCGACGGGCCCCAACGGGCTCGTGCAGGTGCGCGGCACGAAGATCATCGACATCGACAAGCAGAAGCAGGACATCGCGTTCACCGGATGGGTGCGCGCGCAGGACATCTCGGTCACCAACGTCGTCGAATCGAGTCGTGTGGCTGATGCCGCCATCACGTATGCATCCCCGGGCACGCTCGGCAAGCCGAAGCAGGGGATCATCAGCAAGGTGCTCGGCACGGTGTGGCCATGACCCGCATGCAATGGTGTACCACGAGCGCGCTCCTCGCCGCACTGCTGTTCCCGACCGCGCTGCGGGCCCAGAATGATGTCCGCATTCGCGACCTGACCGCCGCCGAAGGGGCGATCCCCGTACGACTCGTCGGCTACGGCATCGCCGTCGGGCTCGACAACACCGGCGATCGCGCCATCGGCGGACAGACCGCCGGCCCCACGGTGCAGAGTGTGATCAACATTCTCCGGCGCTTCAATGTCGAAGTGCCGGCAGATCTCATCCGCATGCGCAATGTGGCGGCCGTCCTCGTGACTGCCGAAGTGTCGCCGTATCTCCGGGCCGGCGGTCGCTTCGACATTCACGTCTCGAGCATGGGCGACGCACGCTCCCTGCGCGGCGGGACGCTGTTCATGACCCCGCTTGTCGCCGACCCGAACGGCCCGTCACTCGCCTCGGCGCAGGGCGCCTTGGTGATGAGCGACGGCGGCGCCATTACGCGAATGGCCCCGACGCACGAAACCACCGGGCGGATTCCGGGCGGCGGCGTGCTCGAAGCCGATCTCCCGCGTCCGGCCATCACGGCGTCATCACGACTGCTGCTGCGTGAACCGGATCTCGGGACCGCCGCGCGCATCGCCGACGCGATCAACAAATCGATGGGCGACAAGACGGCCTCCGTCGAGGACGAAG
>JBDKIJ010000453.1:0-15712 GCA_039797155.1 Gemmatimonadota bacterium
GCGTCGCATCGTCCAAGCGTGCCGATCCTGGCGCTGACAGATGAACCGCGCGTGTTCCGGCAGCTCAACCTGATGTGGGGCGTCGTCCCGCGCCTTGTCCCGGCGGCGCGCGGCTACGATCACATGGTGGCGATGGCGTTGCGCGAAGCGCTCGACCTCGACCTCGTGACCAAGGGAGATCGCGTACTGGTCACGGCTGGGGTGCCCTTCGATGTGCCGGGCACGACCAACTTGTTGAAGGTCGAGACGGTGTAATGCGCATAGGGCCCGTGCGTCGAGCGGTTGGCTGATGCGCCTTCACTTCCTTGGCACGGGCACCAGCTTCGGCGTGCCGCAGATCGCCTGCTCCTGTGCGGTCTGCTGCTCGCTCGACCCACGGGATCGCCGTACGCGCTGCGGCGCACTGATCGAAGTCCGACGCCCCGATGGCCAGGAGGTCCGACTCCTCATCGACACGCCGCCCGAATTGCGCCTGCAACTGGTGGCGGCGCGCGTGGAGCAGATCGATGCCGTCCTGTTCACGCACGATCACGCGGATCATATCCACGGCATCGACGACCTGCGCGTGTTCACGATGCGGCGGCGCGAAGCCCTCCCGCTGTATGGCGCGGCTGACACGCTTGCCACACTGCGTGCGCGCTTTCCCTACATCACCGATGACACCCTGCGGCCGGTTACGGGTACGACACGGCCGGAGGGGCGCTTGGTGGAGATCGATCCCGGCACCCCCTTCGACGTGGCGGGGATTCGCGTAGTGCCCATGCTGGTGCCGCATGGGCGCACGACCGTTCTTGGCTATCGTGTTGGCGACATCGCGTACATCACCGATGCCAAGACTATCCCCGACGCCGCGTTCGACGTGCTGCGCGGCGTCCGGGTGCTCGTGCTCAACGCGCTGCTGCGCGACCCGCATCCGACCCATCTGTCCATCAGTGAAGCCGTCACCGTTGCCCGCCGCATCGGCGCGGACGCCACGTACTTCACGCATCTGACTCATCACCACGCGCACGCGACGTTGGAAGCCGAGTTGCCCGACGGCATCCGTCCCGCGTACGACGGCCTTGTCATCGACGTGCCATGACGCTGTCGCTCGACTTCACCAATATGATGGCCACCGCACTGCCTGATGGTGCGGGGATTACCGAAACGGAATGGCAGGAGGGGGTCGCCGCGTTCCGTGCGGTGCATGGTGTCGTGCACGCTCGGACCGCCGACCTCGGGTTCCTCACCGTGCCTCACGATCGGGCGGCACTCGAAGCCTCCATTTCCCTCGCGGATCGCATGGCTGGTCGCTTCGATGACGTGCTCCTGCTCGGGATCGGAGGCTCGGCGCTCGGTCCCATTGCCTTGCGGAACGCGCTGTGCCCTCCGCAGTGGAATGCCCTGGATGCAACGGCCCGCGGTGGTCGTCCACGGCTGCATGTGCTCGAGAATGTGGACCCGGCCACGATCAGCGCCACGATGGCACGCCTCACGCTCGATCGGACGCTCGTGCTGGTAGTGTCGAAATCCGGCGGGACCGTCGAAACGATGGCGCAGTATCTGATCGTTCGCGACGCGATGGCGCATGCCGTGGGTGAAGACGAAGCCCGTGCGCACTTCGTCTTCATTACCGATCCGGAGGTTGGGGCCTTGCGTCGCATCGCACGCGATGAAGGCATTGCCACCCTCGAGATTCCCCCTAACGTGGGCGGCCGATTCTCGGTGTTCACGCCGGTGGGGATGTTCCCGGCCGCCTTGCTCGGCATCGATGTGCGGGCGCTGCACGCCGGCGCCGCCGATGTGATGGCGCGAGCCTCCTCCGGCGACCTCACCGCGAATCTGCCGGGGGCGTTCGCTGTGCTGCAGTGGATTGCCGATACCCGGCACGGGCGGTCCGTCCACGTGCTCATGCCCTATGCAGACCCGCTACGTGAGCTCGCGCTCTGGTTCGTACAGCTATGGGCCGAGTCGCTGGGTAAGCACCGTCGAGCGGATGGCCGGCCCGTAGGCCCCACGCCGCTCCCCGCGCTTGGTGCTACCGATCAGCATTCGCAGGTCCAGCTGTTCATGGAGGGACCGCTCGACAAGACGGTCACTTTCATTTCCGTACGGGGCCGCGAAGCCGACGGGCGCATCCCCTCACGCCATCCCGAGGTGCCCGAGTTGGGCTATCTCGGTGGACACTCCCTCGGGGAGTTGATCGCGATCGAACACCGGGCCACCGCGGGAGCGCTCGCTGCGCGTGGACGCCTCAATGCGACGATCGCCATCGACGCGCTGGATGCCTGGCATCTTGGCGGCCTCATGCAGCTGTACGCGCTGAGCACGGCGTACGCGGGCGAACTGTACGGGGTCGACGCCTTCAATCAGCCCGGCGTCGAGCTGGGTAAGCAGTTTGCCTATGCCATGCTCGGCCGAGCGGGGAGCGAGGCGGCGAAGGCCGAATGGGAGGCCCTCCCCAAACCCGACCCGCGTTGGCAGCTCAAATGAGCCGTCCCGTGGGATCCCGGCCTTGCCGCTGGTATCCCGGACGTGGGAACTTACAGCATCGTTCTGACGCCCTTTTTCTCTAATTCTTATGACCGATTCCACGACCGCCTCGGTGCCCCTGCTTGGTGGCGCGATTTCCATTGCAGACGGCCGCGTCCTGGTCCATGACGAGTCCGCTCTCGCGACCAGTCGCCTCGACGCACTCGTGCATCAGGCCGTGTTCGGCGCCACGGAGACCGAACGCGATCTCGCCCGCTGGGTGATCTGGGAGATCGGCCAGACGGTTGGCGTCCGCGCCGCGTCGATCCATGAGCTGTACCTCGCGCGCGGGGCCGGGAAGTGCGGGGGGTTCACGGTCCCCGCGATCAACGTGCGCGCCATGGCGTATGACACGGCGCGCGCGATCTTCCGCACAGCGAACCGTATGGACGCTGGCGCCTTTATTCTCGAGATTGCCCGCTCCGAGATCGCCTACACGGATCAGCGTCCTGCCGAGTACGTCGCGGTGATGCTGGGCGCCGCGTTGCGGGAAGGATTCCGTGGCCCGGTCTTCATTCAGGGTGACCACTTCCAGGTCAACCACAAGAAGTACGCCGTCGATCCAATGGCCGAGGTGAACAACGTCAAGGCGTTGGTGACCGAAGCGGTCGCGGCCGGCTTTTACAACATCGATGTGGACACGTCGACGTTGGTGGACCTCTCGAAGGCGACACTCGCCGAGCAGCAGCGGCTCAACTACGAGGAGTGCGTGAACATCACGCGCTTCGTGCGCGCGGCGGAACCGGCAGGGGTCACGATCTCCGTGGGCGGCGAGATCGGGGAAGTCGGCACCTCGAATAGCACGCCCGAGGAGCTCGAAGCCTTCATGACCGGCTTCAACGAGACCCTCGCGGCGCAGGCGCCAGGCATGGCAGGGTTGTCGAAGATCTCCGTGCAATCCGGAACCTCGCATGGCGGCGTGGTGCTCCCCGACGGATCAATTGCCGATGTCGCGCTCGATCTTGATACGCTGGAGACGCTCTCGAAGCTCTCGCGCGATTGGTACGGCATGGCGGGCGCCGTGCAGCATGGCGCATCGACACTCCCGGACGCGGCGTTCAACAACTTCCCGACCCGGGAAACGGCGGAGATCCATCTCGCCACGAACTTCCAGAACATGATGTACGACCACATTCCGGCCGAATTGCGTCGGGAGATCTATGCGTGGCTCGACGTCAATGCGAAGGACGAGCGCAAGGCGAGCGATACCGACGAGCAGTTCTACTACAAGACGCGCAAGAAGGCGATTGGGCCGTTCAAGATGACGTTGTGGGGGCTGCCGAAGGACATCCGCGACCTGCTTGGCGCGGCGTATGACGCCAAGTTCGGCTTCCTGTTCACGCAGCTGGCCATCGGCAACACCAAGCGCTGGACGCAGGAATTCGTGACGGTGCCCGAGCAGCATCGGCCGATGCCGGATGGTGCCAGCACTATCGTCGCGGCGCCTGACGACGCCGATCTTTCCGACTGAGGATCCGGCACACGGCTCTCCGCGCTCGAGTAGAACCCTGGTGGGACATTGTCCGACGCGTCTGGCGACAGAGCGCTGAGGACAATGTCCCATTTCTCGCTGGTGGCCTCGCGTTCAACATCCTGCTCGCGTTGGTGCCATTCGTGCTGCTGCTCATGGCGGGACTTTCCTTCCTGCTGGGGAGCGAGCCGGCGGAGGCCGCCGCCACGGTCACGGCACTGATCGAGCGCCTGTTACCCAACGACGCGCCGTCCGCGAGTGAGTTGCTGCGCACCATCATGTCCGATGTGCTCGCGACGCGCGGCGCGGTAACGGTGTACTCGGCGATCGGTTTTGCGTGGTTCTCCACGCGACTCTTTGGGTCGCTGCGGAGCGTGCTGGCGCTGATTTTCGATGGGTCCGATCGCGGGATCGTTGCGGGCAAGCTCTTCGACTTCGCCGCGACCATCGTGGCGACGCTGATTGTTGTCGTCTATGTCGTGTTCTCGGCGTATCTCGACCTCGCCACCACGCGAGGACTCGCTTTCCTGCGCGAAGTTGGCTTGCGCGAGGACGCGATGAGCGGACTCGCCTACGTGACGGGCCGGTTGCTCGCGGTCTCGGTGGTGCTGGCATTGTTCTATGCGCTCTATCGCAGTTTGCCGCGTCGGCGTCCTACCGTCACGGTCAGCCTCGTGGGTGCGGCGTCGGCCACGGTGCTCTTCGAACTGGCCCGCAATGCTTTCGCCCTCGTCCTACGGCACATGGATCCCGGCTCGCTGTACACGGGCACCATTGCCGCCATCGTCGCGGTGGTCTTCTGGACATATTACAGCGCGTTTCTGTTCCTCATCGGTGGTGAAGTCGCGCAGGCCTACGATCTGCGCCGAAGCGAACTCGCCGCCCTCAGGCAGGCGACTCCTCGATCCTTTTCCCGGTCCCCCTCGTGACGGTTCCCGTTCCCACGCCGACGGCGGCGCCCGTACTGCTCGATCTCCGCAGCGATACCGTCACGAAGCCGACCGCCGCCATGCGGCGTGCGATGGCCGACGCCGAGGTCGGTGATGATGTATTGGAGGGCGATCCGACCACGCGGCGACTCGAAGCGGCAGTGGCGGAACGCCTCGGCAAGGAAGCGGCACTGTTCTTTCCAAGTGGCTCCATGGCCAATCAGGCCGCCATTTGGGTGCATGCGACGCCGGGGACGGAAATCCTAGTCGATGCCGATGCGCACATCTACCACTGGGAGATCGCGGCGGCCGCCGCGTTGTGCGGGGTGCAGTGTCGCCCCGTGCGGGGTGATACCCCGGTCATGCGGGCGAAGGACCTGCGCGCATGGATCCGGACACCCTCCATCCATGCGCCGGAGCCGTCACTCGTGTGTCTCGAGAACACGCACAATGGGGCCGGCGGGATGATTACCCCGCTCGATGAGCTGCGCGCGTTGGAGCAGGTGGCGCGTTCGGTCTCGTTGCCCGTCCATCTCGACGGCGCGAGACTGTGGAATGCAGCCGCGGCCACGGGGACATCGCTTGCAGAATTCGCCGCGTGCGCCGATACCGTGATGCTGTCCTTCTCGAAGGGCTTGGGGGCACCGGTGGGCGCCTGTTTGGTGGGGCCCGCAGCGTTCATGACGCAGGCGCATCGGGCCCGCAAGCGTTTCGGTGGCGGGATGCGTCAGAGCGGCATCCTTGCCGCCGCCGCACTCCATGCGCTCGACACGCATCTCGAGCGACTCCACGAGGACCATGCGGCCGCACGAGCGCTGGCGGACCTGGTGGATGGCGTCGGTGGGGCTCGGGTTGTGCCCCCCGATTCGAACATCGTGATGATCGATCTTCCTGAGCCCAAGGGCGCGGCCGTGGTTGCCCGGGCCGCAGAGCTCGGCGTGCGCTTGTCGTTGTGGCACCCCGGACGCGTTCGCGCCGTGACCCATCTGGATGCGCCACTTGATGCCGTCCGCGCGCACGGCGGCCGCGTGGTGCAGGCGCTCGAGGAAGCACTCGCCTGACACTGCCATCGCGACGCGTTTCCTGGTATCTTCACGGTGCTCCGGGTCCCGGAGGGCGTCAGCCCGCCAACCCCGTCAGGACCCCGCAGGTAGCAGCGGTACGTGGACCCTGATGTCGCTTCGTCAGGCCCGGAGCACTGCGCGCGGGAGGCTTCGCTCGATCAGAGCGGACCTCCCGCGCGCTTTTTTTGTGCAACCGCAGTGCTTAGACGAAGTGCATCGAGGTGCCGCGGCGCGGGACCTCGGAGCGCAGGCGCAAGAGGTCGCCGGATTCGAGCGCGTCCGCGAACTTGCGCGCCGGCATCGGACGGCAGAGCAGGAAGCCTTGCCCCAGGAGGCAGCCGAGGCGCTGCAATTCTTCGAGCTGGCGTGACGTCTCGATCCCTTCGGCGACGGTCGCAAGGCCGAGCGCATCACCGAGGCTCAGAATGGCACGCGCCAGTGCGTCCTGCCCATCTCCGGAGCCGAGGTTGTCGATGAAGCTCTTGTCGATCTTGAGCACGTCGATTGGGAACTGCTGGAGATAGGACAGCGACGAGTAGCCGGTACCGAAGTCGTCGATGGCCACGGTGATGTTGAGCGCCTTGAGCTGACGGAGGACCGCGATGGCCGACTGCGTGTCGTTCATCATCACGGACTCCGTGATCTCTACCGTCAGAAGCCCCGGATCCAGTCCTGCGTCCTGAATCGCACTGTGAACATCGTCCACGACGCGCGGATCCTGCAGATGACGCCCGGAGAGATTCACGGCCACGTGCAAGGCGGCCGGTGTCTGCCCCGGCAGCTTCCATGACGCCGCGTCCCGGCACGCCGTGCGCAACACGAACTGACTGAGCTCGACCACCAGGCCGGCGTTCTCGGCGATGGGCACGAACTTCGATGGCGGGATGACCCCGCGCGTCGGGTGCGTCCACCGCAGCAGGGCCTCGGCCCCGAGCACCTCGCCGGTGTTCAGGTCCACCTGCGGCTGGTAATGCACCTGCAGGTCCCCGTTGTCGAGCGCCGTCCGGAGATCCGCCTCGAGATGCGCCCGTTCCGTCGTCCGCTCGCGCATTGACGACGCAAAGCGTACGACGCGCTTGCGCCCTTCGCCCTTGGCGACGTACATGGCCACGTCGGCATCACCGACGAGTTCCTCGAACGTCGTATCCGGTTCGGCCACCGCTACACCAATACTGGCGCCGGCAAAGGCGTCGCGGCCGTTGATGCGATACGGAAGGTTCAGCTGGCGCAACAGTCGCTCGGCCGTCTCGCCGCACTCCTGGTCGTCGACATCTTCGAGCAGCACCGCAAACTCGTCACCACCGAGTCGCGCCACGGTGTCCGAGCTGCGAACCTCGTGCTGGATGCGACGGGCCGCTTCGCGCAGCACGGCATCACCGGCCTGATGCCCAAAGGTGTCGTTGACCGCCTTGAAGTGATCCAGGTCGATGAACAGCACGCCGATATTGCTTTCGGCGCGCTCGCGCCGCGACAACGCATGCGCCACCCGATCGGCGAACAGCACCCGGTTGGCAAGCCCGGTCATGGGATCGTGGAACGCCTGCCATTCGAGCTTGCCTTCGAGTTCGCGGCGCTCGGTCACGTCGCGAATGTTCATGATGATGCCGTGAATGCTTTCGGCCTCGAGGCGATTCGAACAGACGATCTCTACCCATCGCCATCCACCGGCCCCGTGATTCATGCGGCAGAGCAGCGATTCCTCGCCGTCCGGCTGCTTCGCTACACGATGGAGCAGCAGCTCCACGGCATCGGCATCATCCGGGTGCGCCAGCAGGAAGGCACGCGCACCGAACAGGGCGTCCACCTTGCGGCCCAGCACCCGTTCAACCGATGGACTGACGAAGCGGATCGTACTATCGACATCGACTACCAGGATCAATTCGGCGGCGTGGCGCACCAGCGCCGCGAGACGCCGCTCGGCGTCACGGCCGATCTCGAGGCGATCAAGCGTGGACCGCTCGCGGTTGACGAATACCTGACGCACCAACACCGTCGCCAGCAGGGCGAACAATCCGATCGACACGCCACGTGCCGGGACCATTTGATCTGTCTGGATCAACCACATCAAGGCCGCAGTCAGCAGCGACACGCACAGCCATGGCAACCATTCCACGCTGTACCGCACGCGCGGGGCATCCGTCACGGCCGGCTTTAACCGATCCGCCCGGACGGCGGCCAACGAGAGCACCCCGTACCATCCCAACATGGCCGCTTCCGTCACATAGGCGCTGGTCATGGGGTTCGGGATGATCGCGCGGGCGAACAGCAAACCGGCCAGGGTTCGCGTGGCAATCGCCCCGGCGAGCAGGCCAATCACGACGCGCGAACGGCGCTCGGTGTGCCGACGCAGGACCAGCAGCGCACTCACCAGCAGCATGCCGTCGCCAACCGGAAAGGTGAGGTTCAGCAGATCACGAAACCAGCTGACCGCACCCACCACATTCAATTCAAGGGGATAGAACAGGTAGAAGACCGTGGCCACCGTCAGGCAGGCCACGACGACGTCGAACTGGACCCGCATCCGGGTGGCTGGCGACGCACCGAGACCGGGAAACCGGGCGAGCGCCCGCATCGACAACGGGAGCGCCGCCAGATAGGCCACGTCGGCGGTGGACAGGATGTAGCGAGGCGACGTGAGATCGAAGTACGTCGACATGACGTCGCCGACATACCACGCCGCCGTTGCCAGCAGCAGATCGCGCCACACCAGACGGCTTTCGATGTCGACACCCGCGTCGCGCGAGGCTCGCCAGAGCACGAGCAGCGTCGGTGCCCCCATCCAGAAAAATGAGTAGGCCACGATCTGGTCGCGCGTGATCGTGTCGACGGCGCCAAGCGCACTGCCGATCCCGATGGCCAGGGCCCACACGACCTGCAGCCAGGCCAGCGGCTGGAGTGAGCGCAGATGCACGAAGGACATATGTCACACTGACGGCTTTTGTGTTCCAAAGGTCACGCCCGAAGGCGTCCATCCACTAGATTTGCCGGTATGTCACTCGCCCTCGCCCGGAAATACCGGCCGCGGAACTTCGCGACGGTTGCCGTCCAGTCCCATGTGGCCAACACCCTCAAGGGGGCTATTGCGCGGGGGCGGGTCGCCCACGGCTACCTCCTGTGCGGGCCGCGCGGCACCGGGAAAACTACCCTCGCCCGGGTCTTGGCCATGGCGCTCAACTGCGAGCGGCGGGGCGAGGCCGAATTGGACGGCGAGCCCTGTGGCCGGTGTGACAGCTGCCTGAAGATCTGGGGCGGGAGCGCCTCCCTCGACGTCGTGGAGATCGACGCTGCCTCCAATCGCGGGGTCGAAGACGCGAAGGAGCTGCGGGGGCGTGCCATGTATGCGCCGTCGACCGATGACCGGTACAAGGTCTACATCGTCGACGAGGCGCACATGCTCACCAAGGAGGCGTGGAATACCCTCCTCAAGATCCTCGAGGAGCCACCGCCACGAGTGGTGTTCGTCTTCGCGACGACCGAACCCCAGAAAATCGCGCAGGCCGCGGCACCGGTACTCTCACGTCTCCAGCGGTTCGATCTGAAGCGTATCGGCCCGGCGGAGATCCGTGAGCGTCTGGCCGCCGTGCTGGCTGATGAGCAGGTCCCGTTCGAATCGGACGCGCTGGCCATGATTGCCCGGGCGGCCGACGGCGGGTTGCGCGATGCGCTGTCGCTGACCGACCAGGTGCTGTCGCTTGGGGCGTCGTCCGAGGTGACGGCGGAGCGGGTGCAGGTCGCCCTCGGTCTGGTCGCCGATGACGAATATCTCCAGCTCCTCGACATTATCGCCGAGCGCCGCGCAGGGGACGTCTTCGCCGCCGTCCATCGTTTGGCGGATTATGGCGTCGATTTCACGCTGCTCTTGAGTGGGCTCGGTGACATGCTGCGCGCGCAGTTGGCCCTGGCGCTTGGCGGTACGCCGCCAGACATGGCCGAACGGCTGCGGGGCGAGCTGGAGGCCCGAAAGGGGCGTCTATCGGCCTCCGACCTGCTGCGCATGCTGCATGCCCTGCTCGAGTTCGAGCCGGCCTTCCGCAAGAGCGGAAAGCCGCAGTTGATGCTTGAATCGCTGCTGGTGCGCTTCGCCCTGCTGGATCGGACGATCGAACTTGAAGAAGTGCTGAAGGGATTGAACGATAGTGGTGCCGAACCGCCCCCCCGTCGCGTGGCGCATGAGTCACGGGTGGCCTCGGCGCACGCCTTACCGCCAGCGCCGCCTGCGGTCGTGGCGTCGGCGGTCACTCCCGCGGTGCCGACGCCCCGACCAGCATCGCAACAGGTCGCGGCTGCCGCCGTGCAGCGAGCGGCCGCACCACCACCACCACCACCACCGCCACCGCCCGCCGCCGCGGCACCCCCCGTGCCGATGAAGCGGCTGACGGCGCACGACGTGCAGCGGCAACGGACGGAGCATCTGGCGGCGCAGGATCCCATCCTGCGCGCCGCGGTGCAGGCGCTTGACCTCGAATTGCTCGACTGACTCCCGATAGAGAACCGACAGGAAGCGTGATCGATGGATCTGTTCAAGATGATGGGCCAGTTCAAGGACATGCAGGCGCGCATGCAGCAGATGCAGGAGTCGTTGGCCAACCAGACGTTCTCCGCGCTCGCCGGTGGCGGGGCCGTGACCGTGGATGTCGACGGGAAGATGCAGCTGCGGCGCATCAAAATTGATCCCGCGGTCGTGAATGCGGCCGATGTCGAGGGGCTCGAGGATCTGATTCTCGTCGCGACCAACGAAGCGCAGCGCAAGGCGGCTGATGCGATGCAGATGGAACTGCAGAAGATCACGGGCGGGCTGAACTTGCCGTTCCAGCTTCCGTTCTGAGCTGATCTGTCGCCGTGTCGGTCATCGAGGAACTGACGAGCGAACTGGCGCGACTGCCGGGAATCGGACGCAAGACGGCCCAGCGTCTCACGTACCATCTGCTCCGGCAGCCAGCGAGTCAGAGTCGCAAGCTGGCGGAGGCGCTCGTCGCGCTCACCGAGCGGGTGCGCCCCTGTGAGCGGTGTCATAACCTCACGGAAATGCCGCTGTGCGCCCTCTGTGCCGATCCGCGCCGTGACGCCACGACGCTCTGCGTGGTGGAAGAAGCTTCCGACATCGCGTCGATCGAGCGGGCCGGTGAATTCCGAGGGCTCTATCACGTGCTGGGAGGACGGCTCTCTCCATTGGACGGAGTTGGACCGGACGACCTCACCATTGCCGCCCTGATCGGTCGGATGGCGCCCGAGGGGGTTCAGGAAGTCATTCTGGCGACCAATCCCTCGCTCGAGGGAGAGGCCACGGCTCTGTACGTCCAACGGCAGTTGGCGCCGCGTGGCGTCCGAATCACGCGGATCGCCCGGGGCCTGCCTGTGGGTGGCGACCTCGAATATGCCGATGGCGTGACCATCGCTCAGGCCTTGGCGGCGCGACGGGAGATGTGAACGGTTACTTTCACCCGGCTCCGCGCGTTAACTAGAGTGCGGTCCGTCCTGTCACTTTTCGCCCTTCCCGCTCTCCATGCCCATCGGCGCCGCCACCTGGTCGTTCACTGAGGACGACTTCGGGGCCATCACGATCACCCTGCAGCGGTTCCTCTACGACGCCAAGGCGCGCTGCGCGCTTCTGGTGGATCGCTCGGGGCAACTCGTGGCCACGGTGGGCGAGCCTCCCAGCTTCGATGCGACGGCGTTCGCGACGCTCACGGCGGCAGACTTCAGCGCCAACGATCAGCTGGCCCGCCTGATCGGCGAAAGCGATTTCAACGTGTTGTTTCATCAGGGTGAGCGCGAGTCGATGTATCTGGCCGACATCGCCCGCCGGGTCATTCTCGTCGTACTCTTTGACAATCGCACGACGCTGGGGCTGGTTCGGCTCCGCATGCGTGGCGCCGTCGAGGAGCTGACGCGCATCTTTCAGCAGGTCTTTTCGCGCGGGACCGGCTCCCTGCCGTCCACACCGCCGGGCTTCCTTGCCGGCGCGGAAGACGAAATCGATCGGCTGTTTCAATAAGGGATCCGACCGATGTCGATGATCAATTACGCCTCGCGCGAAATCAACTGCAAAATCGTGTTCTATGGCCCCGGACTCGGCGGCAAGACCACGAACCTCGAATACGTCTATGGCAAGGTCGCGCCCAGCACGCGGGGGAAGTTGATCTCGCTCGCGACGGAGACGGAGCGCACGCTCTTCTTCGATTTCCTGCCCGTCGACCTCGGCACCATCCGCGGCTTCCGCACCCGCTTCCATCTCTACACGGTGCCCGGCCAGGTGTACTACAACGCCAGCCGCAAGCTGATCCTCAAGGGCGTGGATGGCGTGGTCTTCGTCGCCGACTCCCAGGCGGAGCGCACCGAGGCCAATCTCGAGTCGATGCAGAATCTGTACGACAACATGGCGTCGTACGGGTATGATCTGACGCGCATGCCGTTCGTCATTCAGTACAACAAGCGGGACCTGCCAAATGCCGCGCCAATCGCCGATCTTCAGGCCGCGCTGAATCCCGGGTGGGAAATTTCCGACCCGGCACGTCAGCAACCGCTGGCGGATCCGTTTCGCCCTGGTGAATTTCTGGTGAACCAACTTCCCACCGGGGAGTGGGTGGAGCGCGTTCCCTACTTCGAGGCCGTCGCGGTCACGGGGGATGGGGTCTTCGACACGCTCAAGGCGGTTTCCAAGCTGGTGCTTAAGACGTTGGCGTGATCGGGCGCGGGTGGCCGGCACACCACGCCGACCGGTACCGCACCCTCTATCCGAGCTCCACGTGAACCTTCCCAACGCAATCACCGTCGGCCGCATCGCTCTGACGCCGCTGATTGCGTGGCTCCCGTTCACGACCTCGTGGGGCCTGCGTCTGACCGCATTCATCCTGTTCCTCGTCGCCGCGATTACCGACTACTGGGACGGCCACCTCGCGCGACGGCACAATCTGGTCACCGATCTCGGGCGGCTCCTCGATCCGCTCGCCGACAAGCTGCTGCTGCTCGCCACGATCGTCCCGATGTACATGCTCCAGCGGCATGCCACGTTCTTCGTGCCGCTTGGGACAGGCGTCGAGGCCAGCCCCTTCCTCTTCGTCACGCCCTACGGGCAGATCGCCCTGCCGTTATGGATCGTGCTCGTGGTGCTCGGTCGCGAAGCGTTCATGACGCTCTTCCGACAGGTGGCCGCGCGGCGGGGGCTTGTGATCTCGGCGATCGGTCCGGCCAAGTTGAAGACCATTTTCCAGAGCATCTGGCTCGGGGCTGCGTACTTCTGGTTCTTCGCGCAGACGCTCGCCACGCGGCAGGGGTGGCTCGAGGCATCGGCGTGGCACGCCTTTGCGCTGTTCAACGGGTTCGTCGGTGTCGTCAGCATGACCGCGGCCGTCGGACTGACGCTGTACAGCCTCTGGCTCTACCTCCGTCGCTACGGTTCTCAGGTCGCACGCCTCGCCTAAGCGGGCCTTGTGTGAATGGCGGTGCTGCAAGGCCGCTTCAGACGCGGCGGTGCGCTAGATTGCAAACATGAACCTCGAGATCGTCACGATCGGTGACGAGCTGCTGCTCGGCTTCACCATCGACACGAATGCCGCGCATCTGGCCCGTGAGCTGGCGGCCCTCGGCGTCCGCATCGTACGGCGCAGCTCGTGCGGCGATGACGCGGCGTCCATTGCCGATGCCGTGCACACCGCGCTCCAAAGAACCGGTGCGGTAATCACCACGGGCGGCCTTGGACCTACGGCGGACGACCAGACCAAGCCCGCGATCGCCGCCCTCTTCGGCCGAACGATGGTGGAAGACGCGGAGATTCTGGTGGGTCTTGAAGCGCGGTGGCTGTCGCGATTCGGGCACGCGCTCCCCGCAAGCAATCGGCAGCAGGCGCTGGTCCCGGCCGGCGCAACGATTCTGACGAACCGCCACGGCTCGGCACCTGGGATCTGGCTTGAGGACGAGCAGGGGCGATGGGTGGCAATGCTCCCCGGCGTGCCACGAGAAATGCGGGGCATGCTCGCCGACACGATCATCCCACGGCTTCGCGATCGACTGCCGACGGGAGGGGCCGTCATCCGTTCCCGGACGATTCGGACGTGCAATGTGGCCGAGTCGGCGCTGGCGGATCGGTTGGGACCGCTCGCCGGCGGTATCGACGGCCTTTCGCTCGCCTACCTCCCCGGTAATGACGGCGTGGACTTACGCCTTACCTCCTGGGATCGACCCGCCGCTGAGGCGCAGCGCGCCCTCGCCGCAGCCGCCGAGTCGGTCTTTGGTCGCGTAGGCGAGTTCGTCTATGGCGAGGGCGACGACGATTTGGCGGCCATCGTGCTGGCCGAATGTGCGGCGCGGGGGGCAACGATCGCCGTGGCCGAGAGCTGCACCGGCGGACTCCTGGGCATGCGCCTCACGGCGGTACCGGGGTCGAGTCGGACCTTCATGGGGGGGACGCTGGCGTACGCCAACGAGGTGAAGGTACGGGAACTCGGCGTTGAGCCTGCGGTGCTGGAGTCGCAGGGGGCCGTTAGCGAGCCCGTCGCGCGGGCCATGGCCACCGGCGTACGGCGCCGCTTCGGCACGACAGTCGGTATCGGGATTACCGGAATCGCCGGTCCCGACGGCGGCACGACGGAGAAGCCGGTGGGTACCGTGTGGGTGGCGGTTGACCTCGATGGCGAGGTCCATGCGGTACGTGCGGTCTTGCCGGGGGATCGCCAGGAAGTCCGTTACCGGGCGGCGCAGCTCGCGCTCGACCGGACGCGTCGGGTGTTCACCGGTGGGCTTGAGGTCGCGGGCTGGACCGCCCGCGCCTGAGTCGTATAACGTGTCGGAGAGCGTGTCGTATGACATCGTTTGCCGGCTCGAACGGCAAACATCCAAACCTTTGGCGCGTGGGGCCCGTAGGGACCGTATGCGCTGTGTCCTGTATCTGCCATGACTGATCCGATGACCGGTACCGACTCCGTGCCGGGCGATGCATTCGAAGCTGAGCCCGGCGCTACCGCCGCCTCCGAAGGAGACGCGTCCCAGCGCGAGCTCGAGGAGCTGCGCGACAAGCATCTGCGATTGCACGCCGAGTTCGAGAACTTCCGTCGCCGCGCCGTCAAGGAGCGGCAGGAGGCGGGGTGGCGCGCGCAGGGAGATCTCGTGCGCGGCATTCTCGATGCGCTCGATGACATCACCCGGTTCGCGCACGTCGATCCCTCGGTGGTCGATGCGAAGACGGTGGTGGAAGGCGTCGCCATGGTCGAGAAGAAACTGTTCAAGTCGCTCGCGGGCCACGGCTTCGAAATCCTCGACCCAACCGGTCACCCCTTCGATCCTGCGCTACACGAAGCCGTCAGTACCGCTCCGGCGGCGATGCCCGAAGAGGACGGCACGGTCGCCGTCTGTTTCCAGTCGGGGTACGTCATCAACGGTCACGTCCTGCGTCCGGCCCGCGTGGTCGTGAAGCAGTGGACCGGCGCCTGATCACGCGATAGGCGAACGCGAGTCATGGCCAACGGCACCGATTTCTATGCAGTCCTCGGGGTCTCGTCTACTGCCACGGCAGACGAGATCAAGAAGCAGTATCGCCGGCTCGCGAAGCAGTATCACCCAGACGCGAACCAGAACGATCCCAAAGCCGCCGATCGCTTCAAGGAGATTTCCGAGGCCTACAACGTCCTCGGGGATGCCGACAAGCGGAAGCAGTACGATGACATGCGGCGGCTCGGTGCGTTCAGCGGTGGCGGTTTTGGTCGCGCAGGCACACGCAACGGTGGACGCGCCAGTGCCGGACC
>JBDKIJ010000454.1:0-12465 GCA_039797155.1 Gemmatimonadota bacterium
TGTCCGGCGGCCACACGGCGGAGCTCCACTCCCAGCGCGGAGAACACCAGGAGCGATGTGGTAGATCCCGCGGCGCTTACGAGACAATGGACACGGCCCAATGCATCGGCCACGCCGGCCGAGCAGGTCACCGGCTTGCCATCCACCCCTGTGAGCGTCATCCACGGCGTCGTTCCCGCCGCAACGATCGATAGGTCGTCCGCGCGCAGCTTCAGCAACCGATCGGCGAAAGTGGCGAGATTTTCATAGGCCGATACATAAAGAAATCCGTCGGCCCCACGCTTGAGGCCCGCCCCATAACTGCCGGTCGGCATGCTGCGCGTGCTGAGTACGCGACGATTCTTGAGGTCGACCTTGGCAACGGCGCCTGAGGAGCGCAGCGTGAATGGGAAGGCACTGAAGTTGGCATCACCACCCGCACTGACGTAAGCGACATCGCCAATCACCACCACGTCAGCGGCCGAGCCACGCAGCCCTGTCACGATCAGCGTATCGCGGGTCGTGCCGGCGTTCGGCACGCGGATGAGCCGAACGTCACCCTGCACCGCGTAGTCGCTGCGGCAGGCGCTATTGGCGTCAACGACCCATACCGCGTTGTCATATTGGAATACGTCGGACGGACACGTACCCACAGCGGAAATCCGCGTGCTCGACACCCCTGACGCGCCGATTGAGAACAGCGCCACCGATGCGGAGTCGCGCAGGGTGACGGCGACGCGAGCCTGCCCCGCGCCGTTGGTGAAGAGACGTGCCTTCCCGGGGTTCGACCGCGCGGGCGCCTGCACGCGCCGGACGGACGAGGTCTTGAGATCTGCGATGTAGAGCAGATCGCCGGCGGCCTTGCTCGAGACGGCCAGCACCGTATCCCGTTCGAGTGTGAACCCGCCCGCATCGAATTCGGTCGGCGCGGCAAAATTGATGCGCGCCGCCGAGGAACCCGAGTCGGCAAGGAGGGTCAACCCGGGTTGAATGAAGCCGTCCAATACGACGATCCCACGCGGTGGTTGTGGGACGACAGCGGTTGCTCCGTCATCCCCACAGCCGCTGATACTTGCCGCCACCACGAACGTGGCGAAAACCACCGAACTTTTGCGCAACCTACTTACCTGAGCTGTCATGGGGAGTAATGGGACGTGATGTAGAGAGGAGAACGATGTCAGCGTGCAGGCCACGACGTGGTGACCGACCACGATCGCCCCGGCATGGGAAACCCTCGGACGGACTGCCATCCGACATTCATGGCATTGTCGAGTGCGACACTCACCAACCACGGTTGTACCGATGGTCCCACTCGGCGACTGATCGCCAGATCAAGGAGCTGTACGGCTGGGAGCTCGAAGGCGGCGTTGCGCGGCCCAGCGGTGTACGGACGTCGCCCCTGCCACCGCCATTGCGCACTGCCCCGCCAGCTCTCGGTGGGACGCCATTGGCTCAGCAGGGCGCCGTTCACGCGCGCTACATACGGCGTCGGGATTTGCAGCCCGCCGCTCACGAGTCGGGCATCGTACCAGGTCCCCCATGCGGAGAGCGCGACGCGCGGACGTTCCAGCGCACTGCGTAGCTCGGCCCCGTTGAGTATTTCACGGCCAGCGTTGGCGGGGCTCCAACCGAAATTCCCAGGGAACCAGACGATGGCGTCTGCGGTGCGCCGGTGGACGACGCTCCATTCCGCCTGCCACCTCGTGCGGTCCCGCGTCCGCTCAACACGCGTTCCCACGCTCCCATCAACATTGACACGCTCTGGGCGCAACGCACGGACCGACACGCGTTGCGGGGAATGAAAGAACAGGTCGTACAAGGTCGGAACACGCAGGGCCCGCGCGACCCGACCGTGCAGCATCCACATCGGCGCCAGGGTATCATTTGACATACGGAGGCTGACGCCGAGATTGCCGGTCGGTGTACCAACCGTGCCATGCACTGCGTCAAAACGTCCCCCGGCATCTATGACTACGCGCGAGGAGACAACGGCCTGGCGCTCCCACGCGGCGAAGACCCGCGCACGATTCTGGTGGACGTCACCGGTCGCATGCAGCGCATCATGTCCTCCACCGATGCGCCAGCTTCCACCGGCCGCCATCCCACTCCACTCGAGATCAGCTGCCGTCACCTGCGATCGCGCATCGCGCAGCGGGTCCTGTGGGTCGCGATACGCCAGCGCAAAGTGCCGAAGCCCCGTGCGCAGTACGGTTGCTCCGATCACGGTTTGGGCGCGTAGCAGTGCCCGCGCCGTGGAGGCGCGATCCTGATCGTATGCACGCACATTGGCCGCACCCACCATGCCACGCTCGCCGTGCGACATGATCGTCATCAGCTGATGTCGAGGCGTGCGCCACCCGACGGCAAGGTTGGTGCGTTGCTCGTCGTTATTGATGCGACGTTCCGTAACCGGTTCGGCCCCCGCCGCGTTCAGAAAAGGGAAATCATTGCGTCCCGTGCGCCGCGACATCGCTACGAAGCTTTTCGTACGACCTTGAGCGCCCGCCCACATTCCCTCGACCGTACGCTGCCCGAACGAGGCCACGCCGAGCGACAGCGCGGACCGTGCTGCGGTGGAGAGTGCCATCACGCCGCCCACCGCCCCGCTGCCTCCATCGACCGGCGCCGCACCAGATCGCACCACCAATCGATCGAGCATGATCAATGGCAGATCGGCGAGATCAGTGACGCCCGTTGCCGGGTCGTTCAGCGGGAGTCCATCAAGCGTGACGACCACCTGCTCCCTTCGGGCCGCGCGAACCGATGGCGACAACTCGCCGCGCGCGGTCCGCTGCTGGACGAAGGGGACGATGGCGAGGAGTCCAGCGACCGTGGTGGCCCCACGCTCGCGGGCCTCACGGGCTTGAACGGCTACGACCGCCTGTCCAGCACGCGTTTCCTCGCGGAGTGCTGACACGCGCTGCGTATCAAGGACCGCTTTCGCCTGCAGCACGACCAGCAACGGGAGCATCATGTGTCCGTATCCGGCGTCATTGACGACCGCCGTGCATGTCCTCGTAATGGGAGGAGCGCCGGGACCCCGATCGCCGGATCACGCGTCACCACGAGCGGCCATCCATACACCTGTTCGAGAATGGCCCCCTGCATGACCGTATCGACGGTGCCACTCGCCGCGACCTTCCCCCCATGCAGCAGCACAATGCGCGTCGCAAAGCGGGCCACCAAGTTCAATTGATGGCTGACCAGCAGGATGGCGCGCCCTTCCGAGGCCAGCATATCCACCAACTCGAAAATGGCCATCTCGTGGGCGATATCGAGAAAGGTGGTTGGCTCATCGAGTACGAGAAGCGACGAATCCTGCGCAAGGGCACGCGCGATTCGTACCCGTTGCCACTCGCCGCCCGAGAGTGCATCCACCCGTCGATCACGCAACGTCTGAATCCCGGTGCGTGTGATCGCGTGCTCCACGGCGGCAACGTCTGCCGTCGCCGGTACCCCGAACGCGCCGCGATGCGGATGTCTCCCCAGCATCACGAATTCGCGGACGAGGAGCGGGAGGACGTTGTCCTCCCGCTGCGTGACGACGGCCATGGCCCGCGCGCGAGCCGTTGTCGACAGCCGGTCCAGTGGCTGTCCATGCAGGCGAATCGTCCCGGCTTCGTATGGGACGCGGTCGAGCAAGGCACGAACGATCGTGCTCTTACCGCTTCCGTTCGGCCCCACCACCGCCGTGATCGCACCGGCTGGCACGTCGAACGTGACCGCATCCAGCGCAGCCAACCGACGCCCGGGATAGCGAACGGTGAGCGCATCAACGTGCAGGGCGGCCTCAGGCACGCTCATGATGCCGTGCTCCGGCGCAGGCGCATCAGGAAGAACGGCACGCCGATCAGCGCGGTGATGGCACCCAGCGGCAGTTCGGCCGGTGCGCGGACGGTGCGCGCGAGCAGATCAGCCAGCACCAACAGCAACGCCCCGAGCAGCGCAGAGACCCACAGCATCCCGCGATGGTGCCGTGCACCAAGCGCACGCGCGATATTCGGTACGACCAGCCCGACGAACCCGATCAGCCCTGCGGCCGCGACGGTCGCGGCGGCCAACCACGATCCGATCAGAAACAGTTGTCTGGCGACGCGATCCACGTCGACGCCAAGCGCGGCAGCCGGTTCCGTTCCCAAGGCCAGGACATCGAGATCGCGCGCGCGCCAAAGGATGGCGCCGCCCAATACCAGGAGCGCTGCGGCCGTTCTCACCACACTGCCCCAGGTCGCATCAGCGGCCGACCCCATCATCCACCAGAGTGCGCCACGAATCCGATCGGGCGGGGCGTCCGCGAGCGCCACGAGAATCACGGCATTGGCGAACGCGCCGACGACCACACCGGCCATGATGAGGACGCGCGTGTCACCGCGTGCTCCCGACAGATGCGCCAGAAGCGTGACAAGCACGGTGGCGATTGCTGCCCCAAGGAAGGCGGCTCCGGTTATCCACAGCGGCGCGCTCGCCCCGAGCGCCATGACGATCACGGCGCCAACAGCGGCACCACCGGACACGCCGAGGAGGTAAGGCTCTGCCAGTGGATTGCGCATGGTGCCCTGCAGCGCGCCTCCGCTCATGGCGAGCGCGGCCCCCACGAGTGCGGCCAACACCACGCGGGGGGCGCGCAGATCGCGAATGATCGTGACGGCCTCCGGCGTCGCCGTTCCCGCCAGCGCCGCGAACATGACGTCGACATCGAACCGCACCGCACCGAACGCCAGCGACAGGATGGCCGCGAGTACCAGCAGGACGGCCCCCAATACCCCGATGACGGTGAGCGAGGACGGCATCCGATGTTTCATGGCAAGCGATCCGCCAGCTGCGGATGGAGCGCCTTCGCCAACTGCACTGCGGCCATCCCCATCGTGACGGATGGCCGTCCCGTGAGGTCGGGGTTCTCCATCACGAATCGTCCCTCACGCACGGCGGGGAGCGCCTGCCATCCGGGTCGTGTACGGAACGCCGCCGCCTGCTGGGCACTCACGATCACCCGATCGGGTGCACGACGGACGATTTCTTCCATGCTGACGGTCAAGGACGGTTCCGCACGGTCATGAAAGACGTTGGTCGCCCCGGCAATGGTGAGCAGCTCATCGAGATAACTGCCGGCACCAATCACCATCGGCGGCGTGTCCCACACCGGCCATACCACGCGCGGCCGCTCCGTTAATGACGCCGTCGCGGCGCGCACGCGATCGAGCGTGCGTTGAACGGAATCTCGGACGAGACCGGCGGTGGCCTCGACGCCGAGCGCGATGCCCAACCGCTGCACCATCTGATGCCACTGTTCCAAACGGTCGACTCGCAGTGCCATCGTCCGAATCCCGGCGCGCGCCAGGGCCTCGACGGCGGCCCGATTCTCGGGCGTCGCGTACACCAGCACGAGTGTGGGGCGCACCGCAACGATCGCTTCGACATTGGGCCGGATGCCGTCGCCCACGGCCGGTACGCGCTGGGCCGCACGAGGGAAGGTGTCCCACCGTGAGCGACCAACGAGCAGCGAATCGACGCCGAGGGCGAACAGCAGCTCCGTCGTCGTGGGATTGAGCGAAACGACGCGCGCGGCGTAGCGCGCATCGGTGGGAACCGGCATGCCGAAGTCATCGGTATCGCCGGCGACCGAGGACGGCGCGGCGTTTACCGGCCGCGGGGCATCGGCCGTGGAGCCGGTGCACGCCGCGAGTACCGCGACGGTGACGGCTGTGAGGCCGACCAGTCGCAGTCGCAAGATATGGCGCGCCAATCGTGGGTGAGGAAACACAACGAGCGTCCTCTCCCACGAGAAGACGCCCGGGCAAGCGTGACGATGGCGGACAAACCGATGCCAACGTCACGTGTGCGCGAGCCCCCCCTCGAGGGTCTTCGTCAGAGAAAGAGCGCGGGTCGTCTCCTGGCTCCGGGCCGTCTCACCCGCCTTCCCGGTCAGAGACCAGTGGCATGTCGGGTGAGGCGTGCACCACGCGGTAATCCCGACGTGATGAGCCCGTTACAGTGGCGGGGCCGCGCCGGCATTGCACCGGCTTCCGTGTCCCGCGCTCGAAATCGATTGTTCCTGCACCGACTTGTGCAGTTAGTCCGAACTTACCGTCCAGTAGATGTAGCGGCAAGCGCGTCTTCGAGCGCCGACCGGAGCTCCTGCCGACGCTGTTCGTAGGCGGTGCGCACGGCCTCGGTGGGTTCCTTCTGCCGTGCATACACGGCGTCGAGCGCAGCGATTTCCTGTGCCAGGCGATCCGCCAGCGGCAGCTCGGGCTCCTGCGGCCGCAACGTCGGCGACGCCACAGAACGGCGGCTGGCGGCCCGCTGCATCGATCGCGTGAGTACCAGCAGCATGAAGAAGCCGATCGCCACGAGGAGACCGGCGATGTAGAGGTTGCGCCCGGTCGTTCCCGACGACGGCACCTCGACGATCAATTGTGTACTTGCCGGCAGATCCTGCGCCAGAAAGCGTCGAAAATTGCGCCCCTCAAGCGCGACAGGCGCGACGGCAGTGAATCCCTTGCCCATGACACGCCCCTGCGGCTCTTCCAGCAGCACTTCGAACACCACGACATCGGATGCCGATGTCATGGCGAGCGGGAAACTGCTATTCGGCAGCTTGTAGGAGAACGCGACTTGTTTGACGCCAGGCGCGATTGGCGCATAGATCGCCACCCGCCCATTCGTCGCGGCAAAGGCTTCCGGCGAAATCTCGCCTTCGTTGACCCGGACGTCGCGCGCCGACGCCGGGATGGCCACACTCCAGGTGGGCGCCGGCGATTCGATATTGGCGGCAACGAGCGTCTTGAGGCTGTCGTTCGACAGTTCGAATACTTCGACGACCGTCCGCATGTCGGTGCTATCCGACGTGCTGATGATGAGATGGCGTCCCTTCATCGCGACGGGGAATGCTCGGGACGTCGTATCGAAGACGGTAATCTCGGTTTCGTCGCCGCGCGCACTTCCCGACCGCAAGGGGGCCGTGAAGTAGGCGATGCCGCCCCACGTTGTGGAGGCGAAATAGACCGCATCGCTGGCGCCGCTCGGCCGATACGTGAACCGATAGCGACCGGTGGCATCGGTTCGCATCGAATCAATCGGACCGGCCTTGTCCTTCCCCACCCGGTGCAAGGTGACCCAGGCGCCGGCGGCGGGCCCCATGCCGGTGGAGTCTCCGCCCGTCGCGACCGGACGTCGGACCCGCCCTTCCGCGCTGCGCGACTCCTGCTGAGCCGCCCCTAAAGCGGGGGTGGCGGCCAGCAGCCCGCCGAGTGCCAGAATGGAGAGCGTACGAGTCAGGCGAAGCGTCGACGCGAGGGACATGCGGGAGGGGTCAGGGCGAGAACTTGCCGAAATCTTCGGGACGGAGATGTTCGAGATACGCCTTCAACTGCTCTGGCGTCAACTCGTCGGCCGACGGCTCAACGGAGGACTCGCCCTCCTCCTCGCCTTCGACCTCCACCGTGGTGAGCAGCTCGTCGGGCGCAAAGATTGGCGCCTCGAACCGGAGCGCGATGGCAATACTGTCGGAGGGACGTGCATCGACATCCACCAGGCCGGCGGAGCCTTCCACCTGCATCTCCGCGAAATACGTGGTTTTCTGCACCCGCGTGATGGTGACACGCCGCAGCACGCCCCCGAGCGCGGTGATCAGGGTCTTGCAGAGATCGTGGGTGAGCGGCCGTTCCCGCTTGACCTGATTCATCTCCATCGCGATCGATTCCGCTTCCGGCTGACCGATCCAGATGGGCAGCAGTCGGTGCCCCCCCACTTCCCGCAGGATCACCACATAACTGTTGGTCGTACTGTCGAGCCCGAGCCGATCCACCGCCACCTGCACCAACATGATTACTCCCGAGTGTGGGCCTGGCGGGGCGGAACTGTTTCACACCACCACCGGCCGGTACCGCCTTGCACGGAGCATGCAGCGGCACCGACCGGTCTTCGATCGGCTTAGCGGATGGCCTTCTTCAGCGCCGCGACCTGATCCGTACGCTCCCACGTGAACGTCGTGTGCGCGCGCTTGCCGCGGCCGACGGTCTCGGGCTTCCGCCCGAAGTGCCCGTACGCCGCCGTGGCCTTGTAGATCGGCTTGCGGAGATCGAGCGCCTTGGAGATGCCGCGCGGCGTGAGATCGAACACGGCCTGAACCGCCGCTTCAATCACGCGATCGGGAACCGCACCGGTCCCGAACGTCTGCACAAACACGGACACGGGCTCGGCTACGCCGATGGCGTAGGCCACCTGCACCTCGCAGCGCTTCGCGAGCTTGGCCGCGACAATGTTCTTGGCGACCCAGCGCGCGGCGTAGCAGGCGGAGCGGTCGACCTTCGACGGATCCTTGCCGCTGAACGCGCCGCCGCCGTGACGTCCCATACCGCCGTACGTATCCACGATGATCTTCCGACCCGTGAGCCCCGCGTCACCCTGCGGACCGCCGATCACGAAACGGCCCGTCGGATTGATGTGCGTCTTCATGCGACGGCCCACGAACTCCTCGGGGATGATCGCGTGGATGACCTCATCGAGGATCGCGCGACGCAGCTTGGTGTTCGACACCTTTTCATCGTGCTGCGTGGAAATCACCACCGTATCGACGGCGACCGGCCGATCCCCTTCGTAGGCCACGGTGACCTGCGCCTTGCCGTCGGGACGGAGCCACGGCAGCGTGCCGTCCTTGCGGAGTACCGAGAGCTGGTGCGTGAGCGCATGCGCCAGCTGGATCGGCAAAGGCATCAGCTCCGGGGTTTCGTCAGAGGCGTACCCGAACATCATCCCCTGATCACCAGCGCCACCCGTGTCCACGCCTTGGGCGATGTCTGGCGACTGCTTGTCGATGGTGCTGATGACGGCGCAGGTCTTCGAATCGAAACCGAACGTGGCGTCGTTGTACCCGATCCCATCGATCGTCTCGCGCACGATATCGGGCAAATGCACGTACGCCGACGTCGTGATCTCACCGGCGATGACCGCCAGTCCGGTCGTGACCAGCGTTTCACAGGCCACGCGTGCCGTCGGATCTTCAGCCAGAATGGCGTCCAGCACGGCATCGGAAATCTGGTCCGCGATCTTGTCCGGGTGGCCCTCGGTAACCGACTCGGACGTAAACAGGTGACGATCAGCCACGGTGTACTCGGAGATTCAAAGGGAAAGGGATTGGACTACCAAGCTCAAGAATACTAATGCATCGGGCGTGAATCAGCCCTCGAGTGCCGCCCGGAGCCGCCGCCGGAGTAGCGTTTCCGCCTCACGCGCGGTCCCAGACGCAATGGCCGCCCGCGCCGCATCCTCCGCCGCCTCGATCGTCACGCCACGCACCACCCGCTTCACGTCGGCGACGGCACGGGGCGCCACGCTCAGCTGCCGAATACCGAGGCCCAGCAGGGCGAATACGGCCAGGGGCTGCGACGCCATTTCGCCACATACGCATACATCGATGCCATGGGCAGCCCCCGTGGCCTGCACCTGTGCGATGAGCCGCAGAACCGCAGGATGAAACGGCGTGAAACGCGGGGCCAGATTCGCATTCCCCCGATCGACCGCGAGCGTGTACTGAACCAGGTCGTTGGACCCAATACTGAAAAAATCGGCATCGCGGACGAGCGTGTCGCACGCGACCGCGGCCGCGGGCGTTTCGATCATCACGCCGAGCGGGATATCATCGCGAAACGGCACATGGCGCTCCGCCAACTCACGAGCGGCCTCCTCCATGAGTTGCCGGGTCTCTCGCACCTCGTCCACGGTAACGACGAGCGGCAGCATCACGCGGAGATCCCCGTGCACCGCGGCCCGCATCAGTGCCCGCAATTGCGTCTTGAAGAGGTCGCGCTCGTCGAGACACATGCGGATTGCACGCCACCCGAGAAACGGATTGGCCTCCGTGGGAAATCCCCCGATCGGGAGCTTGTCGCCGCCGACGTCGAAGGTCCGAATGACCACCGGGCGCTGCCCGAAGGCCTGTAGCACCCGTCGGTAATCGCGATACTGCTCCTCCTCGTCGGGCATAGTGGCACGACCGACGACGAGGAACTCGGTACGCATGAGGCCGACCCCCTCAGCGCCGCTGGTGGCGCCCAGTTCGGCCTCCTCCGGCATGTCCACATTGGCACGGATGACCACCCGCACGCCATCGCGCGTGATCGGCTCACTGTGCGCCAACTCGCGCCGCACGTCGGCACGCCCCTCCTCCTCAGCCAGACGCTGACGTGCTTCGGCGATCTCCGTTTCGGAGGGGGAGACCAACACCGTCCCCTCTGCCCCATCGAGGATGGCCATGTCGCCGCCATGGAGCGTGGACAGCGCATGCCGTAGCCCCACCACAGCCGGCAACCCGAGCGAGCGCGCCAAGATCGCGACATGGGCGGTGGCCGTGCCCATCTCCGTGGCAATTGCCGCGATGCAGCCACGATCGAGCTGCATAGTGAGCGACGGCGTCAGATCGTGGGTGACGAGGATCGTGTTGCTGCCCGGTGGGACATCGACCGGATCATGGTCGGGCAGATCGAGCAGAATCGAGAGTACTCGAATGTGCACGTCGACCAGATCGCCGACCTTTTCCCGTAGCATCGGGAGCGTGTGACGCGCGAAATGCTGCCGCCATTCGAGCAGGACGAGATCGAAGGCCTTTTCGGCCGCCAGATTCTGTCGAATGAGCGCCTCGATGGACGCGGCCAGTTCGCTATCGGCCAGAATCGACAGCTGCACATCGAAGATCGCGGCTTCGGCGTCGCCGACTTGCGTTTCCGCGCGTGCGCGGAGTTTGCGCAGGCGCTCACGGGCGCGCTCGACAGCGGTGCGAAAGCGCTCGATTTCGGCATCGACGGCGTCATCCGGGACGACCCGATGCCGGACTTCCGGCACCTCCCAGCGGAGAAGATGCACCGGCCCCACGACGATCCCCGGCGAAGCCGGAATGCCGCGGAGGACGGACGGCATCAGGACTCCCCGAATCCGTTGGCGACGAGCGTTGCGAGGGCGTCGAGCGCCGCGTCAGCGTCGGCGCCTTCGGCGCGGATGGTGATGGTCGCGCCGAATTCGGCGGCGAGCATCATCACGCCCATGATGCTCTTGCCATTCACTTCCAGGTCATCGCGTGAAATGGTGATGTCGCTGCCGAACCGCGACGCGGTCTTCACCATCTCCGCCGCAGGACGTGCGTGCATCCCCTGCTTGTTCACGATCTGCACCGAACGTTCAGCCATTACCGCACCACCGAGTAGAGGACAAAGACGGCCAACACCATGGATACCACACGCCACCCTTCCACACGCCCATGGAAACGAACCAGCAGCACCGCGAGGAGCGGCGTGACTGCTGCCACCGCCAGCGGCAGTGGCGTCAACGGCGCCATGCCGCCGATGGCCCGGTGCACGGCAAGCGGAAGCGCCAATCCACCGAGCACGGCCGACACCCTTCCAATGTAGCGCGGTCCGTGCTGAAGGACGGGATGGCCCAGCGCCGAGGCGACCCGCAGCCCATACTGCCAGCCCGATCGGAGCGCCCAATCCCGCAGGGCCACATGCCCGGCGTTGTAGAGGAGGAGAAATCCCAACGTGACCGCCAGTGGTCGCCACCCCAAGCCGAAGAGCAGCAATCCGACCAACGAACACGCTGGCAACCACGAAGCCCATACCAACCGGTCACCCACGCTACCAAGCGGGCCGCCGAGCGCCGTGCGAAAGCGTTCGATCCGCGTGGCGTCTACCCCATCCAATTCGGCGCGCGCCAATGCCCCAATGGCAAGTCCCGCGAGATATGGATGCGCATTGAAATACGCCGACTGTCGAGCGAGGGACGCACGATACGCAGGACCGTCAACGCCTCCGGGCAATCGGCGAAGCGCCGGTTCGACGCAGAAGGCCACCCCATTCCCGACCAGCAACTCGTAGTTCCACGATCCCTGGATGGCGAGTGTGCGGACGAACATGTCCAGGCGCAGACGGAATGGCAGCGGCCGAGGCGCCGAATCGGCGGGGGTATGTGCCGTGGTCATGCCGCCGTCAGCCATTGAGAAACACCAGCATTGTTCCGATGGCCAGTGAAGCGAGGAAGAGGCGGCGGGTTCCGCTGATCGCGTGAAAGTCCTTCCACACGGCCGCTGCCGCCACAGCCGCCACCATCGTCACGATCAGGGCGCGCGTCAATTCATCGGACACCGTCCACCGATCGGCCACGAGCATCGCAACAGGACGGGCCACGAGAAAGGACATCACGCCGACCATGGCACCGCGCGCGAGATCGAGGGTCATGCCGAAGAGCTGCAGCCCAACCACGGTGTCCCGATCACCGGCGGCCAAGCGATCGAGTCGCGGCCTGGCAAATCGGGCGATGAGGCGCCGATGCTGCACCATGGTCCATCCACCGAACCACGCTGCGAGAATACCGATCAACACCGCGATGGTGAAGGCGCCGGCACCAGGCAGCCCATCCGCAGGAATGCCCGTCGTGGCGACTGCCCCGGCGATGACGGACGCACTGCCCCACTCCGGATAGCGAGAGGCCCCAACG
>JBDKIJ010000455.1:0-3383 GCA_039797155.1 Gemmatimonadota bacterium
GAGTTGCCGACCACGGTGCTCGTTGCGATTCTCAACTGGACCACGGTTGCGTGGGCTGCTCCGGAACCTTCCATCACGTTCGTGAGCGGCGAGGTTTGGGCCTGTGCCCGACCTCCGACCAGCCTGCTGCGCATGCATTGCGCGCTCATTGTGTAGCCAAACGACTTGAGACCAGCCGTTGTCGAGCACCACTCGGCTAACGGATGGTCACGTTGCGCTCACAGCCCTGTTCGCGTCACGGCGCGGCAGGTGCATCCCCCACCACATTTCGGTTCTTCGTCCTCATTTGGAGATCGCTCATGGTCCGCTCACGCGCGGCCTTGGTAGCGGGCGCACTGGCGCTCGCCACCGCGGCCATCCTGATTCCTGTGTACGCGCACGAAGGTCACGGCAAGCCCACGGGCGCGACGTTTGACCCCAATGCTCCCAAGAAGGTCACCGAAGCGACCGCGTTCGCCATCGGGCTCAAGACCGCCGAAGTGGACTTTGGCAATGTCGAGGACGTTGTCCGTCTGACAGGCATGGTTCGCGCCCAGCCCGGGGCGCTCGCCGGGGTCTCAGCGACCTACGCGGGTGTTGTCCGCTCGATCGTGGTGCAACCCGGCGATCGTGTGCGCAAGGGCGATCTGATCGCGGAAGTCGAGTCACCGGAACTGGCCCGGGCCTTGTTCGAGGTCCGACGGCTGGAGTCGGAAGCCGAGCGACTCAGCGCCGAGCAAAAGCGGGCGACGTCGCAGATCGCGTCGCTCGATATCGAGGCTCCTGCGTCCGAACAGAGCGCAGCGCTCGCCGAAGCGGAGGTCGATCGGTTGGTGTCCGCCGGCGAGAGCGTGTCGGCAAACCTGCTGGCTCAGCGTCGAGGCGAGGCGATCCGTCTCCGCACCGACGCATCGCTCCGCAAGGTCTCCCTCGCACAGGCAAGGACCGACGCCGATTCGTTGCGTCGTCAGATCGAGGCCACGCTAGCGTCCGTCGAAGCCCTCCGAGCCACGCTCCCGGCTGGAACGGGCACCGATGCGGCGGGTGTCATCCGCCTCCTCGCGCCGCTTGACGGCGTGGTCGTGAGCCGAACGGCAGTGATCGGTGAGGGTGTTGTTGCTGGAAGCCCCATTGTGAGCATCGGTGACTTCTCGCGGGTGCAGATCGAGGGAGAACTGCCCGAAGGCCTGCTCTCGCGGGTGGAGGGAGCGCCGAACGCAAAGGTGCGGGTTCGGCGAGGCGTGGCCGCAGCGAGCGAGGCTTTTGCCGAAGGGGTTGTTCGGTTCCTCAGTCCCGTGATCGATGCGTCCAAGCGCACCGCGCACGTCATCATCGACGTCGAAAACCCACAGGGCCTCTTGCGACAAGGGCAGTTCGTAGACCTGAGCGTGGTGCTTTCAACCAACGAGAGTGCCGTGGTAGTGCCCGCCTCGGCGGTCGTGAAGGAAGGACCGATGCAGTACGTGTTCGTGCGCGAGGGCAAGGGCGAGAACGAGGTCTTCAAGAAACGCGACGTCGCCGTCGGCGTGCGTGATGACCGAGTCATCGAGATTGTCAAGGGTCTCGTGCCCGGCGATGTCGTGGCGGTTAGCGGCGCGTTCAGCCTGTCGCAACTCCGTGGATTCGTGCCCGGCGCTCCCGAACCCGTCGCTGAACCTGCCAAGTCTGGTGACGGCCACGGCCACTCGCACTGATCACACTATCCACGCTCCACGCCCGACAGCCAAACGAGGAACCTCCCCGTGCTCAACTGGATCATCCGATCATCCTTGAACAACCGCGTGCTGGTGCTGATCGCCGCGCTTCTCGTCTCCGTCTATGGAATGTACGTGACGCTGCGGACACCCACGGACGTTCTGCCCGACCTCAACCGGCCGGTCGTGACCATTATGACTGAGGCCGCCGGGCTTGCTCCGGAAGAGGTCGAGGCCCAGGTCACGTACAACATCGAAACCGCCGTCAACGGCTCGCCTGGCGTCGAACGGGTGCGGAGCGTTTCATCGCTTGGGCTCTCGATCGTCTTCGTCGAGTTTCAGTGGGGCACGGACCTCAAATACAACCGCCAGGTCGTCAGCGAGCGGATGGGCACCATCACGGAGAAGCTGCCCCCCGGCGTCGTGCCGGTTATGACGCCCGCCACCAGCATCATGGGCGAGATCGCCCTGATCAGTGTTTCCAGCAAAACACTCACGCCGATGGATGTACGCACGGTCGCGGAGTTCACGCTGCGTCCGGCGATCCTCTCGATCCCAGGCATCGCCCAGGTGACGGCGATGGGCGGCGACCTCAAGCAGTTCCGCGTCCAGGTCGATCCCGACAAGCTCCGCTTGTTCGATCTCAACATCGAGGACGTCGAGAAGGCCCTCACAGCCGCCAACCAGAACACAGGCGGCGGCTTCGTGGTCAGCGGTTCGCAGGAACTTGTTGTCCGCAACATCGGGCGGGTGCAGACCGCAGACGACATTGCGCTGTCCCTCGTTGCTACAAAGCCCGGCGACCATGTCAGCCCGCCGCGGGCGGTGCTGGTGCGCGACGTGGCGACGGTCATCGAGGCGGGGCCGACGATTAAACGCGGCGACGGTTCGGACAACGGCACGCCCGCTGTCATCATGGCGATCCAGAAGCAACCGGGAGCGGACACGATCACGCTCACGCGAGCGCTCGACCAGACGCTGGAACAGATCAGGCCCACGCTCCCCAAGGGAATCGAGATCAATGCCGATGTGTTCCGTCAGGAACACTTCATCAAGTCATCGATCGGCAACGTCTTTGAAGCCCTTCGAGACGGCGCGATCCTGGTCGTCATCGTTCTGATCCTCTTCCTCATGAACGTGCGGACGACGATCGTCACGCTCACGGCGCTGCCGCTCTCGATCATCACGACGTTCTTGGTCTTCCACTGGCTGGACCTGAGCGTGAACACCATGACGTTGGGCGGCCTGGCGGTCGCCATCGGCGAACTCGTGGACGACGCGGTGGTCGACGTGGAGAATGTCTACCGCCGCCTGGGCGAGAACCGCCGCACTGCCACCCCCAAGCCGATCGCGCAGGTCGTCTTCGACGCCTCCAGCGAGATCCGCAATCCGATCATCCTCGGCACGATCATCGTCAACCTCGTGTTCCTGCCGACGTTCTTCCTCCCTGGGATCGAAGGTCGGCTCTTTGCGCCGCTGGCCACGGCGTACATCGTGAGCATCTTCGCATCGCTGCTGGTGGCGCTCACCGTCACGCCGGTGCTGGCGTACTACCTGCTCCCGGGCATCAAGCGCATGCAGCACGGCAAGGACGGGGCTTTGCTGCGGGCCTGCAAGTGGCTGGCGCTCAAGTCCTACTCGATCTCGATGCCGCGTCCGGTCGCGGTGCTGGGAACGCTCGGCGCTCTGGTCGCCGTGGCCTTGTTCGTC
>JBDKIJ010000456.1:0-12253 GCA_039797155.1 Gemmatimonadota bacterium
GCGACATGCGCCTCGATGCACCGCTCGGGGGTGAGAAAGCCCGCCTCCGGCTGAAACACGGCCTGCACATTGGAGGCGGGATGCCAAGCGGGAAAACGGCGCATCAGCTCCCGCGCATCGAGGACCTCGTGCGGCAGATCATGCAGCAGGCAGGATCGAAGGGCGCCTTCGAACACCTCACTCCCGGGCCAGCCGACGTCGAGCCCACCCGTGATATGCAGAAGCGGTTCATCACGGCCCGTTTCGAGGTCCCTCCAGAGTTCATAGGCTCGTCGCAACAGTGGCACGTACGACGGATGCTCGAAGTACGCGAGCCGAATGATGCGGGTGATGCCATGTGACGAACCGCGGGCATGCCCGATATCGAACTGTTCGATACCGAGCACGCGGAGACCTCGCGACGACAGATGGGCGAGGGCGGCGCTCCCCATGCCGCCCACGCCGACGACGATGACGTCGAACGCGGCCACCTTACCGTTGCTCCACCAGCAGGACGAGTCCCTTCTTGGCCGGCACCAGGATCCGCTCACCGACCTTCCACGTTCCCGCCGATTGAAATTGATCAATCGCCGGAGCCCGGATCCGCGCGCGAGACGGATCAATCCCCAGGGCCGCCCAATCGATCGTGAGCGTCACGGGCGTATCGGTGTCATGCCACGAGCCGATGGCGATCATCGCGGCCCCGGGCTTCGTCCATGTCGTGGCCAGCATAGACATATCGCCGGTCTGTACCGGATCACGCCCTGACCACCAGCCGTGCATCGTGCTCTGCTGAATGCCGAACTGGTCCCAGATCCGCCAGAGCGGCGCCGGGTCACCGCTCCAGGGCAATCGCGCGGTCATGCCCATCGTCATGCCGCGCCACGGATGCCCGCCCTTCTCGAGCATTTCCCCCATGAGCCCAAACGGGATGCCGGACAATTCGACCAGCCAATAGTCCGGACGCGAGTCATAGTCGAAATACTCACCGAACCAGAGCCGATTGATGAACGGGAAGTGTTCGAGATACAGATTGGCGCTCGAGGCAAATCCATCACGCGGGTTGTACTGATTGGCGGAGTGCAGATCGAGCAGCGAACCAGCGTTACCGCGATCCAGCACTTTGCGAATCCGCTTCATCGTGAGCCGATCGAACGCGACATCGTCGAGATAGAGGCCATCGATCCGGAGATTGCGGACGAGCCAGTCGAGCCCCTCGATATAGAAGTTGTGCCAGCGCGAGACGCCGCTATTCACCACCGCCGCATCCTTGATGGTCGGCACATGCCACGCCGCGATATAGTCGCCACCCAAATGCTCCTGCAGCCACGAATAGCCGCCTCCGGGTCCCCGTGACAGCACCTCGTCACCCAGCGACCGCAGCGCGAACAGCTCCGGCGCATGATTCGTAAGCTCGCGCACGGTGTAATAGATCTTGGTCTTGAGCCCCTTCGCGTGCGCGGAATCGATATAGGCCTTCATCTGCGCGGTCTCGATGAAGGGATAGTTGATCCACGGGTTCACGCGATTGGCGTGATGCACGTTGAGCGTATTGGCGCCACGCTTCGCCGCCGAGTCCACGGGGACGAAGGCGTGGAAGAAGCGGGTGTTCCACTGCCCCGCCACATCCAGCGGCTTGAACGGCGTGATCATCAGGCGGAAGTCGAAGCGCAGGGAATCGCCCGGCTGCAAGACATGCTCGCCGCTGAAGCAGCGGACCATGACCTGTGCCGTCGGACGACCGGCCTGCTCGCCAATCGTGCACCCGCCCTTCCCGCCATTGGCCCAGCTGCGGGGCGCAATCAGCGGCTTCGACAGATAGAAGTTGGTGTTGAGCGGGCGCACATAGTGCTCGTCGAACATCGTGAGCTGAAGCCCGGCGTTCACGTCCCCAACCCACACGGCATCCTGATTCTTCGTGGCCACGTCCCACGTCCAGCGGAACGACGACGGGCGATACCCGCCCTTCTGCCCGAGTCCCATCATGTAGCGCGCGGCCGCCGCCTGCATCGGCATTTCAAGCGCGACATCCCGCAGCGTAGTCGGCGCCGTGGCCCGCAGCGTCATCACGTATTCCACCGTGCCATCAAACTCGAGCTGTGCTCGCGTCTCCAGTTGCAACGACTCGGCGCGGCGCTGTACCGCCCATCCGACGGCACCGGGTGACCGCTTGGTGATCGTTGGTGCGCCCCCACGCCACGCGACTGGGGCCCCGGCGTCGCTCTGCACAACAAATCGCACCGGCTCCGCCAGGATATCGCGCGACGTATTGCCGATGCGGACGTTGTTCGGCGCGAAGTACGACTGGATCTGCGCCGGGAGTCCGTCCGCACCGAACGTGAAGGCGCGGCCGAGCAGTGCAATGCGCTGCCCCTCGACGCGTAGCGGCGTGTAGGGGGCGGCCACGCTATCGTCGGCCGCGAACTGGGAATTCAGCCAGCGCAGCCGCGTCAGATCCGCCGGAACGTCGTCTCCATGATTGACGGCTACTTCACGCGACACGGTGAGGGAGACCGGGACGTCGCGGGTCCCATTCGCCGTGCGGATCGTGACGCGTCCCGTGTACGTCCCGGGCGTCGCGGACCTCGGCACATCCACCCCGAACCACAGCGGTTGCACGGCGCCGGAGTCTACACGCAGCGTGCGCGCGAACCGACGCCCTGCCCAATCGGTCCCCTCGAGGTTGAAGGCGGTGATGGCCGAGGCGGGAATCCGTGCACCGGACCGACTGACGAGTGGCGAGGCTTGATACTGCACCCCATCAACTCTCGCGCGATGGGCCCAGAGGCCGATCTGGAAGGTGTAGTACTCACCGCGTCGGCTGCGGCCGACGAACGGCTGGAATGCCCCACGACGCGCCCACACGCCGGGGATATCGTCGGTCATGCGAATGGATTGCGACCGATCCTCCGCGAATGCCAGAAATGGCGCCGCCCCCTGCCGCTGCATCAACGCCGCGCGTTCTTCACGCGTGGCGATGTACTCCATGGGCGTGAATGCCGAGAACGTGTTGATCGCGTCGAACCCGATGACACGCGCCTGTGGTAGACGGGACGCGATCTCGCGCGCCCGTGTGGTGCTCGCCGCCTGCAACCCGGCGCGGGCCACCCAGAGGGAATCGGCAGTCTCCTCCACTTTCCGATACGTGATCTTCGGATAATTCGACTTGAACGTGCCCGTATACGGTAGGTAGTAGACGTGATAGCGTCCCGCGGTTGCCGCCTGAAATACCAGCTCTCCGGCATCACGATCGATGGCCACCCGCACCACGTTCAGCACGCGCCGAGTGCCGGCGGGGTTCATCACCACGACATTCACCTGCTCCGGCGTGCGATCGCGACGTCGCCAGGGGATGCGCACATGCACCGCGTCTGCGGGATGCTCGACGACCACCACCGCGCGATGATTGCCGAGCGAGTCGGCCTCCCATTGTCCCGTGCCGTAGATCAGCGTGTCGGGATATGCCTGGCGGGCCGCAACGGGCGCCATCGCCAACTCGCCGCGGCGCCCACCCCGGATGCGCTCAACAAGGGCGTCTTCTTCGGATTCATCAAGATCGGCGTCGTACGGCTTCCCGACGCCAAGCCGCTCGGCCATTCGCGTGCCACGGCCACGAATCGCTCGGCCTCGTCCCACTGACCTGAAGCGATCGCCTCCCGGGCGCGCCCGAGCTTCGCCTCACGATAGAGCATGCGTCCATCACGCGCACCTTCGTAGGGGAGAATTTCGAGCCGCGACAGCAGGGCATCGGCTTCGCTCCACCGCTGAGCCGCCACAAGGGCCCGCGCACGCGTCAGACCGAGGATGTAATTCGTCGGGAATCGCTCGTGGTACTGGGATGCCACCGTGACCGCGCTTGCGGCATCACCATCCGCCAAGGCGAGTTCCGCGCGCAGCTTTCCATATCGCCATTCGGCTGGGTCGAGTGTCATGGCGCGCTGCAGATCGCGTCGCGCTTCGTGCCCAACGCGATTGGGGAGCGACGCGCGCGCCGCGTAGAACGGCGCATAGTTGGGGGTCGCACCGAGCGCCGAGAGAATCGAGTCGGCGCGCGCGACCTGCCCAATCGCCCAATACGTAAGCGCGAGGTAGTAGCGCGGTTGCCATGCCGGTCCGGCACGCACGGCATCCTGCAGCGCCGGGATCAGCTCCGCCCGGAATGGAAAGACCAGACGTGGCGATTGTGCATTCGCGCGATCGCGCAGTGGCGCGCGTGTGTCGACAGGCGCCAACGCGGCGCGCCAGTAGAGGGCTTCGGGTGCATCGCCAGCCGCCTCGAGTGCGATGCGAGCGCTGACCGAATCCCCAGCGGCGAGATACCAGCTCGCCAATTCGAGCAGCTGCTGCTCCGGCAATTCACTCCGGACACCGCGCGCGAGGGTGACCGCGGGGGCACTGTCACCCGTCAGCAACGCCCGCTCGAGCCGCACCAGATGACTCAACCCGTCGACCGCGTCCAGTGCATCGATGGCCGCACCGTGCGCCCGGGCATCGCCGCGGCTGCGGGCCAAGACGATGGCGAGACCGAGCGCGTCGGGATTATCCCGTTCGACCGCGCGCACCTTGTCCAGGTAGGCGGCGGTACGTGACCATTCCCGATCGCGCGCGGCCATGCGCGCGAGCTCGATCCATGCGGCGGTGCGATACTCGACCGACTGGGTGGCCAGCTCGAAGCCATCGCGCGCGTCGTCCAACCGCCCGAGCGCCTGATTGGCGAGTCCATACGCGTAGTTTGCCGCGCCGTCGTAGGTGTGTACGCTGAGCGCCGTGGACGCATCACGTCGTGCGCGCTCGTACTCGCCGCTCCGCACGGCGAGCAGGGCACGGTCGGCCAGGGCCGGGACATAGTGCGGATCAAGCAGGAGCGCGCTATCGAGAAAAGCGCGGGCCAGCGTGTACTCCCGCTGCTGCAACCACTCTTTCCCGCGCAGCCAGTGCCCGTAGGCGGTGCGCCACTGGAAGCCGACCGGTGCGTCGACGGGACGGGCGAGCACACCGGCATTGGGCGCGAGCGCATGCCGCAGCCATCCATCCCCGAGTGTCACCACCACGCTGTCCATCGGGGTACCGGACAGCGGAATCGTATCGACCCATTGCTGCGTGGGGTCACGGCGCACCATGCGTGTGGCGAGGCGGCGAGTCCCCGCCTGGACCACGAGGGTGTCCGCAATGGAGCGCACCGGATAGACCGTCACCACCAGCGCGTCACCGTGCCGCACAACATTCATGGCTCCGTCACGCCCAGCCGTCACGAAGCCTTTCGTACCGGCCACGGGGAACCACTGCTCGGTCCATCGTTCCGCCGTGTGGGGGGTAAACCCGCGATGCTTGAACGGGGAGACCGTGCTCCCCTCCGATGCCTGATTGAACAGCCGCCCGGACTGCACCTCGGCATACTGTCCGTCCGTATCCGTGAGGAGCGACTCCCAGATCATCCCCTGACGCGAGAGCCCCCAGATCCAGATCTTCTTGCCGGGCTTATCGTCGCGCTGCGCGTAGCGCGCCATGCCGAAATCCTGCTCGTGCCAATAGGCACCAAAGAAGTCGGCACCGCGACCGAGCACGTGATACGACTTGTAGCCGCCGAAGTCATTGCGATCGTAGTACGAGAGATCGCGTCCCGCCGCATCGATCGGCCATGGGCCACGCTCGCCTTCGTGCCCGATGCGTCCACTGCCTGGATAGATGAACTGCAGCCCCCCGGTCACCGGGATGCCGACATTCATCCACGAGTAGTACGGCTCTTCGAGCGGGCTGGCGTTATACCAGGAGGAGGTCGTACTGAATGCCCCGTCGTTGGCACCGAGGCGAATCTCGAGGCGCCAGGGGGTACGCGTCAGCAGATCGGTGGCGCCGATGAGGCAACTGACGCTGCCATCCTCATGGCGGCGGACCCGATAATCGACCGGCGTCGCGACGTTTGGGGTGTGCCCGATGATGCCGTAGTTGGCTTCGATCCCGCCGCTCGTCCATGGACCGCGCAACGCGATGTCGCGGAATTTGACGACCCGATTGTTGTAGATGAACGAGCGCCCGGTGCGCTTGTCGACGGCGTTCCAGATCTTCCCGCCGATTTCCGGCAGGATCTGAATCCGCAGATACCGGTTCTCGAGCTCGACAACCTTCCAGGCCTTCGGCGCCGAGGTGGCGCTGAACCCGTCGAAGCGGAAGTACGGGTAGATCCGTCCGACGACCGGGATCGGATTGGGATCGCCGAAGGGGTACGTCGCGAACTCCTGGTTGAATTCGCGGGCGGTGGCGGCGGGCTGAGCCTGCATAGAACGCACCGCCGATCCAAGCAGGACCAAGGCGGCGAGGGTCGTCGACGAGAGGAAGCGACGCATGACCGGGGGGAAGAGGACCCGCGAAATTACCCTCAGACGCTGCGCTGCGGATCCCCTCTGGGGCGGTGATTCCTTTAGGGGCTCACACGACAACTTCAGAGCGCGAACGAATTCACCGTATCACCCGCCATAACGCATACTCGCCGGAGCGGACCAACAATTCGAGATTTGGCAGCGCCTCCACCGCGCCCTTCAAGGCGCGCTCCGTCGGCCCCATGAAGACGACCTCGACATCATGCGCCCGAAGAAATGCCAGCACGGCCTTCGCCTCGGGTTCCCGATACAACGCCTCGACTTCGGCACTACGGACACGCTCGGTTCGCGATTGCGTCCAGTGCTCCGCCACATAGACCTTGGTGCCACCCCAGCCGGCCAGGAAATGGGCGGGACGGGCTCGTGCCAACACGAGGTCGTCAGGATGAAGATGCGTGCGACTCCACGACAGAATGGTCGCAAAATCCGCAGGCAGAAATGTGGACGACGGACGCGGCGTCCAGACATCGCGAATCGACCACCCAGTCAGGAGTGCTGTGCCGCTTCCAAACATGCCAACAGCAACACACCATCGTGCACGTTGTTGCCATGGAGAGGACGTGGACGCACGCCACCATCCCACGACGGCAGGCGTTGCCAGGAGAGCCAATGGCACAATCAGTGCCTGTAGCAGGCGTCGCTCGAATCCGAGCGGCAGAAAAGTCAGGGCGGATTGAGTAGTTGCCCAGGCGACGAGGAGCCACGGGGCCACGAGCCCCTCAGAATGACCTCCACTCCGTGCCGCCAGCAACCGATAGCCACGCGGCGCGGCAACAAGGAAACCAAAGAGCGCCACGGCAAGGAGGACCGGTTGTCGTGCGGGCAGTGTGTTGGCATCAAGCATCCATTCGCGGTTACTCCCAATCACGAGGGGAACGTGATATAGCACGGACGGGACCCCCCCGACGATCATTACGGCTATGGGACGCCATGGGACGACCCGCCATCCCAGACGCGCACCGTGAAGAATCACCGCGGTGGTGATCACCGCCCAGACCATTGGCGCGTAGTACGGGTGGAACTGAAACCAAATGGCGCTCCCGACGGCGACCACGACCGCGTCTCGCCAGGAGCCGCTACCCATTCCACGGAGGGCCGTGGGAATCACGATCAGCGCACACATCCATGAGGCGAGCAGATGAGGACTTGTCAGGGCACTCCCCATCAAGGTGAACTCCGCCATATCGACATCGGGGGAGAGGGGGGCCATCAGCCCCCATCGCATGGCCACCCACCCACCCAACCCTGAGCCAAACAGCATGAGCGCCACCGCGACGCGCTGCTCTGTCCGATCACGCAACACCAGGCGCGCGGCATAGATCGCCGCCATGGCGGTCAGCGCGATCAGGAGGACGCGCGCCAAGTGGAACGTCATCACGGGTGACGTCCCCAGCATTCGGCCGAGGAGTCCGATGGTGAGCCACGCAATATTGAAGACCGGCGCGCCCGCGTCAGACAAAAAAGGATTCGCGAACGTCAGCGATCCGCGGCCGGCAACGGCGAGATAATGCAAGTACCAGCCAAAGTCCGTCCCGTTCAGCAGCGGTACTCCGCTGTAGACGAGCCCCGTTCCACGCGCCCGCCACCATCCCAGAACCGGCGGCACACTGGATGCCAGCGCCAGCAGCAATGCCAAGCCACCAACCCCCCAGTCTGGCGCCCTCCCACCTCGGCTTCGCCGAACGAACTGCAGCATGTCAGAAAACTCCGGCTTGTGATTACGCGGTCCGGAGCGCAAGCTAGCGACAACAGGCTTTTTCCTCCCCAGCACCCCCTCGTCATGGCTGCGACGAACGTCTCGGATCCGCAGTACTACCACAAGGTTGTGGACTGCCAGTGGGCTTGCCCGGCTCACACCAACGTCCCCGCCTACATCCGCCTGATTGCCCAAGGGCGATACACGGAATCGTACCTCCTCAATCGCGAGTCGAACGTCTTCCCGGGGATCCTGGGACGCGTCTGCGACCGCCCCTGCGAGCCGGCGTGTCGCCGTGGCCGCGTCGAGGAGAAGCCGGTCGCCATCTGCCGCCTCAAGCGCGTGGCGGCCGACCACCGGGACGACATCACGGCCCACCTCCCCAAGGCGCCGGCCGTCAAGAACGGCAAACGGGTCGCTCTGGTTGGCGCGGGGCCAGCCTCGCTGACGGTCGCCAATGACCTGCTCCCGCTCGGGTACGAGGTCACCATCTTCGAGAAGAACCCGACCCCCGGCGGGCTGATGCGGATCAACATCCCATCATTCCGCCTGCCGGCCGAGGTCCTCGACGAAGAGTGCGGCTACATCATCGACATGGGCGCCGACATGCGGTACGGCACCGCGGTCACCTCCCTCAAGGGGCTGCTCGACGACGGGTACGACGCAGTGTTCGTCGGCTCCGGCGCCCCCAAGGGGAAGGAGCTCGACATTCCGGGGCGCTGGGATGCGCCATCGCAGGTCCACCTCGGGATCGAGTTCCTGGCCAACGTCCATTTCGCCCACATCGACAAGATCGGCCCCCGGGTCATCATCATCGGTGTCGGCAACACCGCCATGGAGTGCTGCCGTACCTCCAAGCGCCTCGGCGCCACGGATGTGAAGGTCGTCGCGCGCCGCGGCCGCAAGCACTTCAAGGCCTCGCCATGGGAACTCGAGGACGCCGAAGAGGAGCAGGTCGAGATCATCGAGAACCACGCGCCCAAGCGCATGGTCATCGAGAACGGCACGCTGGTCGGCATGGAATTCGAGGTCCTGCAGTGGACCGAGGATGCCAACGGCAAGCAGTCCAGCACGGTGACGGGCACCACGATCATTCCGTGTGACGCGGTGATCCTCGCGATCGGTCAGGACAACGCCTTCGAGTGGATCGAGCGCGACATCGGCGTGGAGTTCGACGCGAAGGGGATGCCGATCGTCAACAAGACCACGCATCAGAGCACGCACCCCAAGGTGTTCTTCGGTGGCGACGCGGCATGGGGCCCGGAGAACATCATCTGGGCCGTCGCCCACGGCCATCAGGCCGCCATCTCGATGGATGCGCAGTGTCAGGAACAGGACGTGAACCAGCGTCCCCCCTACGGCATGACGCTGGTCTCGACCAAGATGGGGATGCACAGCTGGGCGTACGACAACGATTACGACACGTCGAAGCGCGCGAAGATGCAGCACGAGGATCTGACGAAGCGCTTCAAGGATCTCGTCACCGAAGTCGAGCTCGGCTTCACGCCGGAGCAGATCGCGACGGAAGTGGGACGATGCCTCAATTGTGACGTGCAGACGCACTTCACGGCGTCCGCCTGCATCGAGTGCGACGCCTGCGTGGACATCTGCCCGACGAACTGCCTCACCATCACCACCAACGGCACGAGCGAGAGCGACCTGCGTCAGCGGTTGTCGGCACCGGCGATCAATCTCGACCAGGCGGTGTATGTCTCGGAATCCCTACCGCAGACGAAGCGCATCATGGTAAAAGACGAGGACGTCTGCCTCCACTGCGGCCTCTGCGCTGAGCGGTGCCCCACCGCCGCGTGGGACATGCGCGTCTTCGACCTCAAGAAACCGTTCGCGGGAATGTTCGCAGGAGCGGCCAGCATATGAGCGGCATCAACGATTTCTCATTCAAGATGGGCACCGTCAACGGCACCGGCTCCGCCAGTGCCAATGGCTTGCTCATGCAGGCGATCTTCCGGATGGGGATCCCCGTCACGGGCAAGAACATCTTCCCGTCGAATATTCAGGGACTCCCCACGTGGTATGAGATCCGCGTCAGCAAGGACGGCTACACGGCACGCCCGTCCGAAGTCGATCTCGTTGTGGCGCTCAACCCGGCGACCTACGCCAAGGACGTCGCGACAGTCCGCCCCGGTGGCTACCTCGTGTACGACTCGTCGTGGCCGCTCGAGCCCGATCTCGTGCGTGAAGGGATCACGATCCTCGGGATCCCCTTCGGCAAGATGTGCGTCGAGAACTTCCAGGGCGATCGCGACCGTACGCTGCTCCGCAATATCGTCTACGCGGGATCGCTCGCCGCCCTTCTCAATATCGACATGGATGTCGTCTCGTCGATGCTGGTGGAGAAGTACGGGAAGAAGCCGAAGCTGCTGGACTCGAACCACAAAGCCATCCGCCTCGGCTACGACTACGCCAAGGCCAACTTTCAGTGCCCGCTGCCGTTCTCCCTCGAGAAGATGGATGCGACCAGCGACTCCATCCTGATCGACGGCAACGCCGCCTGCGCCCTTGGTGCCGTGTACGCCGGAGCCACGGTCGGTGCGTGGTATCCGATCACGCCCGCGACGGCGCTGATGGAGCAGTTCAAGGCATTCTGTGAGAAGTACCGCGTCGACGCGGAGACCGGCGAGCACAAGTACGCCATCCTCCAGGCGGAAGACGAACTCGCAGCCGCCGGCATCATCATTGGTGCCGGCTGGATGGGGGCGCGTGCCTTCACGAACACCTCAGGCCCCGGCATCTCGCTGATGCAGGAGTTCATCGGCCTCGCGTACTACACCGATATCCCGGCGGTCTTCTTCGATGTGCAGCGGTGCGGCCCAGCCACGGGCATGCCCACGCGTACGCAGCAGGCCGACCTGATGTCGCTCGCCTATGCATCGCATGGCGACACCAAACATCTCATCCTCTTCCCCGCCAACCCCGGGGAAGCGTTCGAGATGGCGGTGCAGTCGTTCGATCTGGCCGAGCGGTTCCAGACGCCGGTGTTCGTGGCGACGGACCTCGACATCGGCATGAACGATTGGATGGTGAAGCGGTTCACCTGGGATGACAACTACCGCCCGGATCGCGGGAAAGTGCTGGATGCCGCAGCGCTCGAGCAGCTGCCGAAGTTCTCACGGTATCTCGACGTGGACGGCGACGGCATTGCGGCGCGCACGCTGCCCGGCGTTGGTGGCAAGGGCGCGTACTTCGTGCGTGGCTCGGGCCATGACAAGCATGCCGCGTACACCGAAGACTCCGATGCGTATCAAGAGCTGGTCGATCGCCTGACGCGGAAGTTCCAGCATGCCGCGACGGTGATGCCGAAGCCGGCGATCATCAACCAGCCGGGGGCCGACATCGGTCTCGTGACCATCGGCGGGTGCGACGCCGCTGTGCGCGAGGCGGCCGACAAGCTGCGCGCGCAGGGGATCTCCGTCGACGTGATGCGCATCAAGGCGTTCCCCTTCGGTGCCGAAGTGAAGGCGTTCTTCGAAGCCCACGAGCGGAATTTCGTCATCGAGCAGAATCGCGATGCACAACTGCGGTCGCTCCTCGCCATTGAGCTCGGCATTCCGCGCGACGCGATGACGCCCATTCTCGATTACAGCGGCATGCCACTCACCGCGAAGGTCGTGGTGGATGCCGTCTCCAGCCACGTCGCGAAGGTGACCGCATGACATCCATTGCCAAGCCACCGGTCCGTCACCCCAGCTCGCGCACCAATGGGCTGGGACTCACGCTCCGCGATTACGAAGGGGCGATGTCCACGCTGTGCGCCGGCTGCGGGCACGACTCCGTGACCGCGGCCATCGTACAGGCGGGATGGGAGCTGGAACTGCCCCCCCATCGCGTCGGCAAGATGAGCGGCATCGGCTGCTCGTCGAAGACCACGGCGTATTTCATGAAGCAGTCGCACGGCTTCAATTCCGTGCACGGGCGCATGCCGTCGGTGACGTCGGGCGCCGCCGCAGCCAACCGCAGCCTGACCTATATCGGCGTCTCCGGTGACGGCGACTCGCTCTCCATCGGGCTCGGCCAGCTGTCGCACGCGATCCGTCGCAACGTGAACATGCTGTACATGCTGGAGAACAACGGCGTGTACGGCCTCACGAAGGGACAGTTCTCGGCCTCCGCCGACATCGGCAGCAAGAGCAAGAAGGGCGAGGCCAACGAGCAGTCTCCCATCGATCCGGTGCTGCTGGCC
>JBDKIJ010000457.1:0-3207 GCA_039797155.1 Gemmatimonadota bacterium
CATTCGCGCGGCGCTCGAAGCCGATCGCATGTTCGGCATGCCGGCCACTCCGCTGCGGCATGCCGCGACCCTGTCGGTCCCGCTCTTCACGCCACGCGTGCGCCCAACAGCTGACTGACGCGCTTGGGATCGGCGGATCCCCCGGATTTCTTCATCACCAAGCCGATCAGGACGCCCTGCAGTTTCCGCTCGCCGGCCAGAAAACGTGCCGCCTCGGCAGGGTGTTCGCGTAGCACGTCATCAATCCACTGCGCGAGCGCCGTGTCATCCCGCACCTGCAGGAGCCCTTCGCGTTCCGCGAGGCCATGCGGATCCTGCGACGGCTCGCGCTCCATCACGAGCAACAACTGACGGGCGGCTGTATTGGAGATCGCCCCCGACGCCTCGAGGTGCATGAGTGCGGCCAGTTGCGATACCGATACGGGATACGCGTTGATGGCCTGTCCAGAGGTATTGAGCGAGGCGAGCACCGACCCAAGCAGCCAATGGGCGGAACGGCGTCCGTCCCCTGAGGCTTTCGCCAAGGCGTCAAACCAATCCGCCAGCTCCCGAGATGCCAGCAGCGCCTCGATGTCCGCCTCTGGCAGCTCGTACTGCTCGGCTAATCGCGCGCGCCGAGCCTCCGGCAGTTCGCACAACATGGTGCGCTGAGCCTCCAAAAAGGCGGCATCGACGCGCAAAGGTGGCAGGTCCGGATCTGGGAAATACCGATAATCGTGACTTCCCTCCTTGCTCCGTGCCGGCCGCACCCGCTGGCGACGCTCATCATAGAGCAACGTCTGCTGCTCTACCACGTCGCCGCGCTCACGCAGCGCGACCTGGCGGACGAATTCCAACTCCGCCGCCCGCTCGATGGCGGTAAAGGAATTGAGATTCTTGATCTCGGTGCGTGTGCCCAATTCGGTGCTGCCAACTGGGCGAATCGACAGGTTCACATCAACGCGGAGGGATCCCTCCTCCATGTTCGCGTCGGAGACGTCCGCGTACTCCAGGATCTGCTTGAGTCGGCGCGCATACCGTGCCGCTTCGGCCGCTGATCGGAGGTCGGGCTCCGACACGATTTCCACCAATGGCGTGCCGGCACGATTGAGATCGATCGCACTGTGATCAGGGAACCGGTCGTGCACCAGTTTGCCGGCGTCCTCCTCGACATGCACGCGATGCACACGAATCCGATGGGGCGATCCATCCGGATGCCGACCGATCACCACATCCCCATCCGTCGCGAGCGGCTGATCGAATTGGGAGATCTGATAGCCCTTGGGAAGATCCGGATAGAAGTAGTTCTTGCGCGCGAATATCGAGGTCTCGTGTACCGTACAGCCGAGTGCCAGTGACGCACGGACCGCCAAGGTGACGGCTTCAGCATTCAGCACCGGCAGTGCCCCGGGAAGCCCCAGACAGACGGGGCACACATGCTGGTTTGGTGCCTCACCAAACGAGGTGGCACACGAGCAGAAGATCTTGGTCGCCGTGCGCAACTGACAGTGCACCTCGAGACCGATCACCATCTCCCACGCGATCGATGCGGTACTCACCGGTGTGCCTCCGCGCCCAGCGCCTGCTCCAGCGCCGCCGCGACCTGCAGCATCCGTGGTTCTTCGCATCGCGCCGCCATGAATTGTCCACCGACGGGAAGGCCTTCCGCCCGTCCGATCGGCAGGGACATCGCCGGAATTCCCGCGAGGTTGGCCGTCACGGTGAAGACATCGGCGAGATACATGGTGTACGGATCGGTCACCTCGCCGATGCGGAACGCCGGGGTCGGTGTCGTCGGAGTGAACAGGACGTCCACGCCTTCCGCAAAGCAGGCCAGCATCTCGCGCGTGATCGCTGCTCGTACCTCCTGTGCACGGCGATAATAGGCATCATAGTAGCCGGCAATCAGCACGTAGGTGCCGAGCAGAATGCGCCGTTGCACCTCCCGGCCAAACCCCGCGGATCGGGAATGCTCGTACACGCCCTGAATGGAATCGGCCGCCGCGCGCCGACCGAAGCGCACTCCATCGAAACGCGCCAAATTACTCGAGGCCTCAGCGGGCGCGATGATGTAATACGCAGGCACCGCCAGCGATGTGCTGGGCAACGACACGTCGCGCACTTCGGCGCCGAGTTCGCGGAGGATATCGAACGCACGATCGCAGGTAGCCTGAACGCGCGAATCCAGCGTTTCCGGGAAATATTCCCGAGGGCGCCCAACAACGATCCCCTGCAACGGACGGGTATCGGTTCGGGTGGCGGGTACCATTGACGGCACTTCTACCGCCAGACTGGTCGCATCGCGTGGATCATGTCCCGCGATCAGTTCAAGCATGAGGGCTGCTTCAGCAACCGTTGTACCGAAGACGCCGACTTGGTCGAGGGATGAGGCGTAGGCCACCAGACCGTATCGACTGACCCGACCATACGTCGGCTTGATGCCGACGACGCCGCAAAACGCGGCAGGCTGACGAACTGAACCACCGGTTTCCGAGCCGAGCGCCACCCGAACGATACCCGAGGCAACAGCGGCCGCCGAACCACCGCTCGAACCACCAGGAACGCGCGTCGGATCCAAGGGATGGTAGGTCGGGCCGAACGCACTGTGCTCCGTAGAGGAGCCCATACCGAACTCGTCCATATTGGTCTTGCCGAAGACCACAGCGCCATGCGATCGGAGGCGCTGCACGACGGTCGCTTCGTACGGGCTCACATAGCCCTCGAGCAATCGGGATGCGCACGTGGTGGGCAAGACGTGCGTCGCGATGTTGTCCTTTACCGCGAACGGAACGCCAGCGAGCGATCCCTCGGCATCCGCCACGCGATCGACGGCCCGTTCAATCGAGAGAAAAGCATGTAAGCCATCGGCCCCGCCGCGCACGACATCGTACCGTGCCATGGCCGCCCCGATACCATGGGCGCGCAGCCCAGCGGCCGCTTCCATACGAAGCGATGCGCCACTCATGAGGGCACCGATGGCTCGGGCGCGCCGTCCGGCCCCTCATGGGTGGCCAAGCGAGGGACGAGGAAGAAGCCCTCTCGCATCATCGGCGCAACGCGCTCCATGGCTATCGCATGGTCCGACGGTTCGATCGTATCCGACCGCCACACGGACGGAGTGATTGACACAGAGTTCACGGCCCCAGCCTCACGCGGTGCATTGCGCAAGACGTCCATGTGGCGCAGGATGCCTGTCAACTCCTCCGCCATGGCTGGCAATTGCGCCTC